>NZ_JANLGY010000012.1 GCF_024653915.1 Sulfuricaulis sp.
GGTATTGTCAATTGGCGTGGTGGTCATCACGCTGACGGTTGCCATCGGCTTGATTCGCTGGTTTGCGCCCCAACTTCTGGGTATCCCGGTGGACTTGCAGAGCGTTCGCGTTAGTAAAGAGGTGCCCCGTTCTTCGAAAATGTGTTTCGGAAGGAAGATATTGAAAGCAAGTCTTATCATTTGAAAGACCCTTACACCAACATTCGCGGAAGGCCGATGCTTGTCGATTTCTCTCTTGAAATTCTAGGACCTCATGATCTGCTCGGATTCCGAAATATGAATATTCCAAATGTTGCTGATGTCGTTACAATCGGTGACAGCCAAACATATGGAAATAATGTCGGTATTGCGGAAAATTGGCCAAGCCAGCTTGAGAGGCTGCTTAAAGTCAAACGATCCGTGGTGTACAGCATGGCATCGGGCGGCTGGGGCGCTGTCCAGTATCTTAATATGTATACTCATGCCACATTTTTCAGGCCACGCGTGATTGTCATCGCCTTTTATAGCGGTAACGACCCCGATGAATCGGTGACTCTCGCCTATTCTGTCGAGCATTGGGCCCCGCTCCGCCCGGATCCAAGCCTGGATTTATCTGACAAGCCGCGATATCCCGGTTTTCCAGTCCCCCTCACGGAGCAGTGGCGAGCACATTTCAAGGACGGTCAGACCATTACCTTCACGCCAAGTTTACGGTTAGTGTCCAACGACACCGCGCATGCCACCGTGCGTGCCGGTTATCAGATCATGGAGAAGGTTGCGCAGTTGATAGCAAGAAGTGCCAGCGAGGCCGGTATCCACATTGTCTTGACCATCATCCCAACGAAAGAATTGGTGTATGCGCAGCGAGTCCACCGTGAGGGAATAACCGCCAGCGCAGACTATAAGAAACTTGTTGAGCTTGAACGGGAAAATATCAACCGATTGGCCCAATCGTTCAAGCTGTTACCGAATGCGGTATACGTCGACTTGGTTGAACCCTTGCAAAAAGCCGCATTTTCCTATCCCGGATTATATCCCTCGCAAACGAATGGCCATCCTATGGAAAACGGGTACCGACTCATCGCCAGCGTGCTTGCTCCGGCGATCGGGAAATATGTGAAAGAACCTCCTTTGGGGTTGGTGCGAGTCGTGCCTGATGACAAGTCAGCCTATTACTTTCTCGTGGCCGATGGTGGATTATGGCGATTTGCGACAGATAAAATTGCGGCAAGTAATGGTTGGAAGCCCGCTAACGCCCGCACTGTTGATGCCCGCGATATCGCAGTATTTCCACAGTTTGGAATGATTGATATTGGTGATCCGAAACGATTTGGGCCGCAGAGAGTACGGCAACGATATGCCGCACAAAAATTGACGGTAACGAACAATGAATAATTACCACATGACCGGGTGCAGGAATGAATGAGGAAGTTCCGTCCCCGCCGTTAGTAAGCATCGGTATTCCGGTTTACAACGAGGATAGATTTCTCGAAGAATCGCTCCAGTCGTTGCTGTCCCAGGATTACCGAAATCTCGAAATCATCATCTCCGATAACGCCTCAACGGATAAGACCGAGGCAATTTGCCGTAAATACTGCAATCGTGACCATCGGATTCGGTATCACCGATTCGAAAGCAATCAGGGCGCGACGGCGAATTTCAGGAAGGTTGTTGAGCTGGCGCAGGGCCGATACTTCATGTGGGCTGCAGGACATGATCTGTGGTCGCCAAATTTAATATCGGAATGTGCAAGTATTCTTGAGAAAAATCCCGATGGCGTTATTGCGTTTGGCTCCTGCACATGGATTGACGCCGCAGGCAGGCAAATGGCCAGAGCTTCAGGATGGACAGACACGCGCGGAATGGATCCCATCGCGCGCTTCTTTTCGGTATTCTGGGGGAATATGCATCCAATTCTGGGTGTAATGCGAATCGACGCCTTGCGGCAGGCGCGCTTTCAGGCATGTATCGGTACAGATCTTCTGATGCTTTCAGAGCTTGCCCTGATGGGTCATTTTATTCATGCATCTTCGGCTTCATGGTCCAGGCGCGAGTTTCGAGATGACGAAAGTTATCGTGATCGCATGAAACGCTACCGCAGCTCTCAGTACAGACTGTCGCATTCGCTGATCGACCGGTTCTTCCCCGTGGTACGGTTGCCGCTCGAGCTTATCAAGGTGGCATTGCGCGCACGCGTTCCATGGTTCGAGAAGCTGGGGATTGTTGGAATATTGGTGCCGTCTCTTCCTGTTAAATATGTGATCGGTCGCCGTGGGCGTAGCGCCTGACCTCATCCGATTCATCGTTTCAGGTAACTGGAAAGCTGTTTGTGCAACTAAAATCAATTTTTGATTTCTGGCGGTCCCCCGAGTGGCGATCTGTTCTGCGCGCGACCAGGCTTGGGATCCTGCCAGTGGCGTTGGGTTTTCTCGTGTATCTCGCATGGAGTTTGCACGCGTCACTTGGCGAAGTGCTCAGTCAAACAAATGGTATTTACCTGGTTGCCTCTGTGTTTTTCTGGATTGGCGCTCATCTGGTCTCACCGTTTCTCAGTGCACTGAGCCTGAGTCGCCAGCATCAGGTTATCAGCTACGAAACAGCATTCAGGATTCATGCGCGCAACATCATCGCCCGATATATCCCCGGTGGCGTCTGGCATACCGTCGGCCGTGTTGCTGACTTTTCTGACCGAGGTTTATCTCCCCGGCGAATCGCCGGCTTCGTGTTTCTGGAAAACAGTCTTGCCGTGTCCATCACGCTTGCTCTGGGCGGCGCGAGCGTCTGGTATTTTTATGGGGATGGGTGGGGCATTATCGGCGCGATCGGTTTTTTTGCCGGGTTGATCGGCTTGGTGATGTCGCGTTTCATTGTCAATCGATGGGTGGTGTCGGGCAGTGAAAAAATCTCATTTGCAATTTATACCGGATGTATCGTGGCCGTTGGATTCTTTTGGGCATTCGCCGTAGCGGCCTTCTTGTTGTATTTGCATGCCTTTCCCGGTTGGGCATTATCGGTTTCATGGTTGCAGATCGGCGGAGCCTATCTGTTGGCGTGGGGTTTGGGCTTTTTGGCGGTGTTTGCTCCGCAGGGGGTTGGTGTTTTTGAGGCGGTGCTTGCGAACCTGATTTCCGATTCGCTGCCCCTGGCGACGACAGCGGTGCTGATCAGCGGTTTCCGGCTTATCATGTTGTGTGCCGATACGGCAGTCTGGTTTGCCTCTCGGCCGATTTTCTCGCGCCGACGCTAGACCGATAATATCTGCCTGAAATATTTGACCACGTATTGCACGTCTTCCGGCGTTAAATTCAGCGCCGAGGGTAAATTGACGGCATAGGGGCTGATTTCGTAGCTCACCCGATTGCGTTCCCGGGCTTCGCGAATGCCTGGCACAGCGGCATACGCAGGCAGGGAACTCAGGGGGTGGAAAAACGGCCGGCAATGAATGCCGTGCGGCATCATCTTTTCCATGAGTTGTTGCTTGTCCAGACCGTATTCGGGGTCGATAACTACCGTTGTCATCCAGTAGCTGTTGGTGAAATCCGGTCCTTCGTAATTCAGGGTAATCCCCTTCAGTCCGCGCAATTCTTCCTCATACCATTTGAAGATTTCACGTTTTCGAGCCACGAGTTGCCCGAGGCGCTCTAGTTGCGCGATGCCCAGCGCCGCCTGCATGCTGCTCATCTTGTATTTCTGGGCGATCTGCGTGTTGTAGAACATGCGGTCGCCCGGTGGACGGCCATGGTCACGCTGGAACAGCACTTTTTCCGCGATTTGTCCGTTGTTGGTGATCAGCATGCCACCTTCACCGGTGGTCAGGGTTTTGGAACCGTGAAAACTGAAAACCCCGATGTCCCCGAGCGCGCCCGCGGGCTTGTTCTTGTACCGTGAGCCGATCGCTTCGGCGGCGTCTTCGATGATGGCAATTCCATGCTTGTCGGCGATGGTGCGGATGGCGTCGTAGTCCGGCATGCTGCCGTACAGGTCCACCGGAATGACCGCCTTTGTGCGGTGGGTGATGGCGGCGTTCAGAGACGCGGCGGACAGGCACCACGAGTCGCGTTCGATGTCCGCGAAGACAGGAGTCGCGCCGACGTAGGTTATCGGGGCGGCGCTGGCAATCCAGGTGATGTCCGGCACGATCACTTCGTCGCCGGGGCCAATGCCCAGCGCGAGCAGGGCCAGGTGGATGGCGGAGGTGCACGATGGCAACGCCACGGCGTGGCGTACGTCATGATAGCGGGCAAAATCCCGCTCGAAACGCGCGTGATAGACGTTGGCGTTTTCATACCATGCTGTCGTCACAGCTTCCGTGACGTAATCGATTTCTTTCTGCGTTATCCAGGGGCCAGAGACGGGTATGTGTTTCACGACCGGTTCAGTCCTTGATGCACTTGAGATAACCGTCTGGGGCAACTGAAAGCAATAATTTATTTTGTATCTCTTTGTCGATAATAAAACGGTCGCTCAGCTTTAAAAATTCATGTACCGCCGTTTTGGGGTTGTCATTCCTGTCCCACGGCCTGTCGGGGAAGAGGGATTTGGGGAGGTCTTCGATTACCGTATCGAGAACAATCAGATAATTACCGGAAGCGACAAGAGGGGAATATAGCTTGAGCTCTTGCAGCACATGTTCGTGTGTATGGTTTGAGTCCAGCAATACCATGATGCGTTTTCGTCCCTGCGCCAGCTGGCGAACCTGACTGACAACGGATGTATCAATGGACGACCCTTCAATCAACGTGACGCGTTTGGAAAGAGGGTGCTTTTCGAGTTCGTTTCGGTTGTGTTTTCGTATATCGATGTCTATGCCAACCACGATACCATTACCACCCAGGAGCTCCAGCATTGAGGCATGGAAGATGATGGAGCCACCGTGGGCTACGCCTGTTTCGACGATCAGGTCGGGTTTGGTATTCCAGATAATCTCCTGTATGGCAATGATATCCTCCGGATACTGGATTATCGGACGACCGAGCCAGGAAAAATGATATGAGTAACGGTGTTTGCAACTCTCGACGAATAGCGTTCGCGAGAGTGATTGCAGGTTAGTGTCCTGGCCCATTTTTTCAATTTCTTCTTTTTCGCCTTCAATCATTGTGTTGCTCCGAATTGACCCGCACTACCTTCGCGGGATTTCCATAGGCGACAACCCCGTCGGGAATGTCGCGCGTTACGGTAGAACCGGCGCCAATTATGCAGTGATTGCCGATTCGGACTCGTGGTAAGACCACTGTTCCGGCGCCGATGAAGGAAAAGTTGCCGATGTGTACACAGCCTGCAATTGTAGCCCCCGGGGCGAGATGTACTCCATCACCCAGTCGGCATTCATGATCTACGCTGGCTGATGTGTTGACGATACAGGCATCGCCCATCTGCACGTCAACGCCAATAACTGATCCGGCCAGAATCTGGGAGCCCGGACCGCAAGTCGCGGTATCAGCGACGTAGGACGCAGGATGTGCCGCTATCGCGGGTATTAGCCCCTGGGATTGCAGGTATCGTTGAATTTCCAGTCGGGTGTACCCATGCCATCCACCGATGGCCACCAGACATCTTACTTTGTCCGGGCGACTTTGCTGTTGCTTCCAGCGCTGGAATCCGTCCGTACCGTGGTAAAGCGGAACATTTGGGATTGGAGACACTGCATTCGTATCATTATCGAACGCCGCAATGATCTCGTATCCCAGTTTTCCGAGGAATTCGTGAAGCACCTTGGCATGACCACTGGCACCCCATATTACAATTCTTTTTTTGAAAAGATTCGTCAGAGCCATGGATAGGCGAGATCCTTCGCAGAAATGATACGTTGCGACGCTGGTGGCCAGGTGATCCCCAGTGCTGGATCGTCCCATCGGATGCCGTGTGAATGATCGGGATGATAGGGCTCGGACATTTGATAGAGAACCTCGGAATTGTCATGCAGTGTTTGGAAACCGTGGGCAAAGCCCTCTGGGATATAAACCGCTTTATGGTTTTCCTGGGTTAGTTCCACAGACATCCATTGGCGGTGCGTAGGAGATTCAGGGCGCAAATCGATAACCACATCATAGATTGCGCCTCGGCTGCATCGCACCAGTTTTACCTCCTCGAAAGGTTCTGTCTGGTAATGCAGGCCTCGCAGAGTACCCTGTTTTTTGTTAAAGGAAATATCGCATTGAGCGAAATCAGGGTTAAGGCCATGTGCGATGAATTCTTCCCGGCAAAATGTCCGCGCAAAGAAACCTCGTTCGTCCACATGGGGTTCCAGTTCAATAATGTAGGCTCCACGGAGCCTGGTTTCCACGAAGATCATTCAGAGCACCCTTGATTCGGGAATCGGGACGACGAATTTACCTCCCCAATTACGTATGCGTGACATTTGTTGCATGATTTCCTCGCGGAGATTCCACGGCAGGATCAACAAGTAATCAGGTTTTATTTCATCAATCCTTTCCGGGGAGTAAATCGGTATATGCGTGCCTGGCAAGAAACGACCTTGTTTGTGCGGGCTCCTGTCTACAGTGAAATCCAGAAAGTCGGTTCTGATGCCACAGTAGTTTAACAGGGTGTTGCCTTTTGCCGGGGCACCATAGCCCACCACACGTTTGCCTTGCTGTTTGGCGGAAATTAGGAAACTCAGCAATTTGCGTTTGACATCACATACTCTTTCACCAAAGGCCAGGTAAGGACTCAACTGGTCATACGATCTCGCAATTTCCCACGCTTTCATTTTCTCGACGCGATCAGATATTTCTTTTGTCTGATCCTCGGCGTGTTTGGCGTACAGACGCAGGGAGCCGCCGTGGGTATCAAGTTCCTCAACATCGAAAACTGTTAACTGGTGGTGTTGTAGGACTTGCCGGGCGGTCAGAAAGGAAAAGTACGAGAAATGTTCATGGTAAATCGTATCGAATTGATTCTGTTCGATGAGTCGGGCCAGGTGCGGGACCTCAATCGTGATTGTGCCACGCGGAGCCAGAAGCTGTTTCATACCACATACGAAATCATTCAGATCGGGCACGTGTGCCAGAACATTATTTGCTATCAGCAGGTTGGCGCGGATGGATTGGCCGACAAGTTCCGTTGCCAGTTTTGTTCCGAAAAACCGGTTGAGTGTGCGTATGCCTTTGTGTTCCGCGGTTTTTGCGACGTTGGTTGCTGGCTCGATGCCCAGCACCGGGATGTCTTTTTTCTGGAAGAAATTCAGCAGATACCCGTCGTTACTGGCAATCTCGATTACCTGCGACGAAGCATCCAGGTGCAATCGTTGTTCGATCTGATTGGCATATTGGCGTGCGTGTTCCAGCCAGCTATCAGAGTAGGAAGAAAAATAGGCATAGTCTTCGAAGATGCGTTCCGGCGTCTCGAATTCATCCAACTGGACTAGAAAACACCTGTCGCACACATAGGCATGGAGGGGATAGAGCGGTTCCATCTGGTTCAGTTGTTCCGCGGTCAGGTAACGATTAGATAGTGGACTCATGCCGAGATCCACGAACGTGCGGGTCAACGGGTGAGCACAGAACCTGCATTTACTGGTCACAGTGAGAATCCATGTTTTGGCAGCGGTCGATCTGTTTTTCAGTCACTAGCCGCATGTCGGAACCGGAGTCATAGGATTTGAACCATTCCACTGTCCACGTCAGCGCCGTTAGCAGATCCAGTCTTGGGGCCCAACCCAACCTCGACTTGGCCTTGGAGCAGTCCAGGCGCAAAGAAGTGGCTTCTTTGGGGTGGCTGTTCGAGTCCGTTTCCCACCGTGCTTCTCCTCCCCAGAGGCGCACCAGCTCATCCGCAATCCACGATACGGCGCGCGTATCTTTCTCGTCCGGCCCGAAGTTCCATGCCTCGGAATACCCGGTAGTATCCTGCCACATGCATTCTGCCAGGCGAAGGTAGCCGCCAAGCGGTTCCAGCACATGCTGCCATGGGCGGGTAGCTTCAGGGTTGCGGATAACAGCAGTGCGATGGGCAATAAAGGCCTGCATGATATCGGGAATGAGTCGATAGGGTGACCAGTCACCCCCGCCGATTACGTTGCCCGCGCGCGCTGTTGCTGTAGCTACCGGTTTATTCCCATGGCCAGCATCACTATAAAAGGAGTGACGGTAGGCGGAGGTAACGAGTTCCGCGCAGCCCTTGCTGCTCGAGTAAGGATCGAAACCACCCATTGGATCGGATTCACTGAAACCACGGTTCCCGCCGTGATTCTCATAGCACTTGTCGCTGGTGACGTTAATAACTACCCGCACAGACCCGCAGTGGCGCGTGGCCTCAAGCAGGTTCACTGTTCCCATGATGTTGGTTGCGTAGGTCGTCAAAGGGTCGGCGTACGACGGCAATACCAACGATTGCGCCGCCAGGTGTATAACGATATCGGGCTGACATGTCGAAATCGATTTGCCCAGCCGGTCTGCGTCGCGAACGTCCGCCTCAATGCTGCGCATGTGTTTGCCTGCCCAGGCAAGCTCGTACAGGCTCGGATTCGTAGGCGGTGGCAGAGAGTAACCGGTTAGCTCTGCCCCAAGCTTCTGTAGCCACAAGGACAGCCAGCTTCCCTTGAAGCCGGTATGGCCGGTGAGAAAGACTTTCTTGTTTTTCCAAAAGGCAGGGGAAATTACCATGTTTTCCAGGGCGCTTTACCGCTGTTCCAGGTTTCCCGCAGCAAGCGCAATTCATGCAACGTATCGACACATTGCCAGTAGTCTTCATGGCGGTAAGCAAAGAGTTCCCCATTGCGCGCGAGGCGCTGACAGGGATCCCGCTCCCATGACGTGGTATCACCGTCAATGTAATCGATAGCTCCCGGTTCAAGCACGAAGTATCCACCATTGATCCAGTCAACGGGATTACGAGGTTTTTCGTTGAATGAGGAAACTTTGTCTTCCTCAATCTGTATCAGGCCAAAGCGAGAGGGGGGTTTCACGGCGGTAACGGTCGCCAGCTTTCCATGCGAACGATGAAGCTCGAGCAGCCGCCGCAAGTCGACATTGGCCAGGCCATCACCATAAGTGAAAAAGAATGTGTCATCGAGCATGTCACGCAGCCGCTTGAGGCGGCCTCCTGTCATGGTGTCGTGTCCGGTATCGACAAGATCGATCTTCCAGTTTTCGTCGGTATGTCCGGCCGTTGAGATGGTGGCGGTAGATAGATCGATCTGCAAGTTTGTTTCGATTTGCGGGTATTGCAGAAAGTAGCGCTTGATGGCCTGGCCCTTGTAACCCAAAGCGACAATAAACTCATTGAATCCCTGACTGGAAAATATCTTCATTAGATGCCAGATTAAAGGCCGACCGCCGATTTCGATCATCGGCTTTGGCAGAACTTCGGTTTCTTCGGAGAGGCGGGTTCCGTAGCCGCCGGCGAGTATTACAACTTTCATGGGAATATTCTCGTTATGGTTAAGTGGACCGGTGCCGGCAACGGTCTGGTGATACGTGCTCACGAACCATCTATTTCTTTCCTGTGCCACGATAAAGTAGCATTGTGATCTGCTCAGATACCAATCCGATCAGAAAGATCAGCAGTGAGGTGGTGAACAACAATCCGCTCATGTTGGTAAACCGCCCGAAAGACAAAAAAGTATAGGCATAGTAACCGAGCCCGAGCATGAAAAACCCGAGACTGATCGGCAAAAAAAGTTTCAAGGGAGAATACAAAGTGCCGATCTTGAAGATAATTGTCAGAAAACGCAGCCCATCCAGTACAATCCTGATATGGCTCTTGCCGTGTCGCGGCGATGCGTGGATGGGGACATAGGACACCCTGTATCCGGCGCGAAAGAACGACATCGTGATCGTGGTCGGGTAAGAAAATCCGTTTGGCAGTAAATACAGAAAATCACGAAATATTTCGGCATCCACTGCACGGAATCCGGAAGTCAAATCATCGATCTTTCTGCCCACCATCCAGCTTGCAAGCAGATTATAAATCGTATTGGCGATTGAGCGCCCGATGGTTGCTTGTGACTGTCTGCTCCTGGCGCCAACCGCCATGTCATATCCTTTCTCCAACTGAGCCGTCAGCGTTTGGATATCTTCTGGATGATGTTGTCCATCGGCATCCATGAAGACAAGAATTTTTCCCTTGGCGATACGCGCGCCGGATTTAATGGCCGCGCCATTACCGACACTGTATGGATGTGACAGCAGCACGACATCATGCGCCCGACAGATACTTTCCGTATCGTCCGACGAACCATCGTTGACCACGATAATTTCAGCACGTGGCAGAATCTGACGCAGCCGAGGTAGGATCGCGTTCAGCGCAACCCCCTCATTTTTGGCCGGAATGATAATCGAAAGCGAAGAGTGATTTTTCTGGTCTTCCATGGAATTGGAAACTGTCACGTTAACCGGTTATTTTCGTCGTGGATTGTATTTGGTTTAATCTACCCCACTTTTTATTATAGATCATGGTGATGTATCGGTTAGCGTGATTGTTCCACGGCCTGTGCATGCATTTTGGCAAGTGCGTCCAAGGTGCCCCGGTTTTCTGCTGAAAACCTCGGGAATTGGACGACGTCTGCCTGCAGTGTGCCCAGCATTAATTTTGCCTGGCCCAGGCGTCCCGTCCGGATGAGATATTCTGTTATTGCCAGTCGATAGGCCAGGATATCAGGATCCAGCTCGGCAGCTTTTTCCATGTAACGCAGCGCCTGGTCATAGTCACTCTGGTGTGCGCTCAGCATGGCGGCATTGCGGAGCATGATCGCGCGGTAACCATTCGATGAACGGAGATTATTTGTGGCAGTGGTTACCCAATCCTGAGCGTCAGATAGCATGCGACCGCAGACTTGTCGCGTGTTGATCACGCATCGGCGCAGATTCTCCACTGCAACCACTGTGTGGACGGTAATGGGTTCGGTTTTAAGCAACCTCATGATGATTTCCGCTGAAGTCGTTTCATGGGACAGGTGCACGGTCCGGTTTTCTGTTTTTACTCCGATCTCCTCAGGCAAGCCCTTGATCTTGACATTATTCGGTGCACTCGAAGCCTCCCTCCGCGGTTTGGTCAGCAATGTGTTGATTTCGGTTTCTGCCGTTGCCAGCAGCATCCGCAAATAGATGCGGGAGCCGGGTTCTTGCGGGGCGCTGGCAACGGTTCTGAGCGCGTAGACAATCGCGCGATTGATGTCATTGGCTTCCAGCAGATTTACTTTTGAGGCGAAGTCATTGGCCCGGGGAGACTTCGGGTGATAGCGTGCGTTGGTTTCAGCGATTGTGTAGATGTCGCTCCATGTCGCGGCACGGTTCCAGGTCGTGAGGGCCAGCACGAGAACCAGTCCCAGAGGAAGCAATAAGCGGATAGCCGTCGCCGATTTCAATTGCTGGAACAGAGACAGAAAAGCGGATGAAACAAGAAAAAAGAATCCCAGGCTTGGCAGGTAGTTGCGATGTTCGTAGGCAAGTTCAAGTCCAAACACGCTGGATTCGAGCGCATGTCCGGCGAGGAACCATAAAATAGCGAAACTTATGACAGGCCCTCGCCTGGTTTTTATCAAAGCGAACAACACAAGCGCTCCCAGGCCAGCGGCCGCGAGCAGCGTCGTGGGCGGAGCGAACAGACTCGTACTGAGGGCGATATCGTCATGAAACAGGCCAAGCCGAGCGGGCGTGGGAAAAATGAGCAGGCCCAGATAAAACCACAGCACTCGCGTCTCTGTCAGCAGGCGCTCATAAGGTGTGAAGTGGCGTAAAGCGTAAGAACCTGTGATGAACTCCGGATGGCCGATTAAATAAATCGTAAAGATGGCGACCGGTATCAGCACCATGAACAGATAGAAGGCGTAAAGACGCCTGCGCATTTGATTATTCAGGTTGTCGCGCCGATAAAATGCATATTCGATGGACAGCGCGAACAAAGGCAGCAGGGCCGCGTTTTCCTTCGAGATCAGGCCGAGGAACAGGCCCAGAATGATCCCAATTGTCATCACGGTAATGCCCCGCCGCTGATTCTCATCCACCAGCCGGCGTCCCTGCATGAAGATCAACAGGCCAATCAGGACGCCTAGCGCTGACAGGCTGTTCATTCGCTGTACCACGTAGAGTACATTCGTCAACTGAACGGGGTGCAGCGCCCAGAGTGCTGACGTGAGCGCCGCGACGGGCAGAGCGTAGCCGCCGCTGGGCGTGCCGCGCAGCGCCGGGCTTTGCAACAATTTAAGGGCGAGAAAATAAACCAGCACGGTGTTGACGATGTGGATCAGTAAGTTGGTGAGCTTGAATGGCAAGGTATTCTCAAAGCCACCGGAAAAATAATGGTTAAGCGCGAAACTCAATGAGGCGAGGGGGCGGCCCAATGGACCGCTATCGTTGGCGCGCAGAGCGTTATGGAGGTTGGCCGGGCTGAGATCCTTCAGGGCAATGGCGTCATTCAGAAATATGTTCTCGCCGTCATCGAGCACATAGGGCCCGTTCAGCCCCGGCAGGTAGGCCAGGAAAAGCAGCGCTGAAATGGCCAGAAGGATGTAGAAGTGTGTGAGCCTGGTATTCATGTGCCGTCCATGATTGGAAGCCTGATACCGGTGTATCGTGATGAAGGATCGTAATACATATTTTGCCGCGTTATTTCACCAGCTTGTTTTGCTGTTTCTCGAGCATCAACTGGAGAACATCGATTTTTTCCGGTAAATCTCCCCGTTGCTTTCTGACCGAATTTTTGACCGATGAAATGATGGCTTGTGCTTCATCGGGACGTCCGGAAAGAATATGGGTGTTTGCCTCCATCAGCGCAAAATTCATGTCCGCCGGGTAATGCAGTCTGCCAGATCTGGCCGCCTCAAGGGCGGTGGCATAATCTTTTTGCCAAATGCCAATGTCGAACAGGTAGATGATGACGGCATTACGTAATTTATCGCTGACATGCCGATTCCCGATGACGGCCCGATACCAGCTGACGGCATGGGGGTAGAGTCTGGCGCATGATTGGGTTTCGTTGGGAATGCATATTGCCATCGTCCTGAGATCCACTGTGGTAGACGGCGTAAGCGGTCGCTGCGCCAGCTGATAACCAACTGTTTCCGTTTGTGCCGTACTCAGGGCAGTGGCCGGATTTTCCGCCATCGCTTGCGTTGTGACCAGCGCCATTCGGATGAGATAGCTTGTTTCCCAAGGCGCCAGCGTTGTAGCAATTTGGTAATGAGAAAGTGATTTTTCGACGTCGCCGTTCCTTTTGGCATAGAGCTCCGCGAGCATGCCGTGGGAGCGCGCGGAGTGGGGGTGGTGCGTAACCATGGACTGGATAAGTTCCGCTTCCGAACGCCATGCCTGTGAACGCAGATGCGTCACGGTTCCAAACGCTATAGCCAATACCAGCACCATGGCCACCGCCGCATGCCGCCGGGCCCGTTGATTGAAAACCAATGTGATGGCATGAACGCTTCCCAGCAAGGGACCGAGCGATGGCAGGTAGTTGCGGTGCTCATGTGCCAACTCCAACCCGATTACGCCGGATTCCATGCTATGGCCGACAAGAAACCATAGCACGGCAAAACTGAACATTGGATATCGTGTCCGAGTTCGGCTCATTAGCGCCAGGACCAGGACCGCGATCAGCCCGAACAGCGCCGGAAGCGTTGTCCACGGAGTAATCAAGCCGGTACTGATAGCAATGTCATCGTGAAACAGACCGAATTTCCCGATATCAGGAAGGAACAACAAACCGGTGTAAAGCCAGAGTATGCGTGTTTCGGTCAGCAGCCTTTGCCAAAGCGTAAATTCGCGCGCTGAATAAGTGGTGGCGATAAGGTCAGGCTGTATAGCGAGCCATGCCATGCCGGCGATGATGAGCACGAATATCGATAGGCCATAAAACCATGCCAGTTTCTGGCGGTTGGTGGACTCAAGCTGATGACGATTAAAAAAGCTTAACTCGATGACCAGGGCAAACAAAGGCAACAGAGTGGCGTTTTCCTTGCAGGCCAGGCCCAGCACAAGACCCGTTGTAAGACCCGTGGTCATGAGCGTATAGGCGTGCGGTCGATTGGTATTCACGCGCAATCTGCCGTACAGGTAGACGATCAGTCCTGTCAGTACAAACAGTGACGACAGGCTTGTCATGCGTTGCACGACGTAAAGCACGGAAGTCAGGTGTATCGGGTGCAATATCCAGATCGCGGAAACCAGCCCGGGCAGCCAGGCATGGTAGCGTTTGGCCTGAGGGCCGTGGGTTCTTTGCCGTGTCGACAACAGGAGCGATACCAGCCAGTAGACCAGGCCCGCGTTGATCAGGTGGATAACCAGGTTGGTGAGCTTGAAAGGCAATGTGTCAGAGAGCCCACCGGCAAAGTAATAATTCAGGGAAAAAGTCGCCATCGCCAGCGGGCGCTTGAGTGCGCCGCTGTCACTGGAGAGGGCGGCATCAAGCAGGGCCCCCGTCTCGAATTGTGTCAATGCCAGACGCGGGTTATTGACGATGTTTACGGTGTCATCAAATACAAATGGACCGTGCAGGCCGGGGTAGTAGGCAATTAAAGCGGCCAAAAAGATTATAAATAGAATGCATGCGGCACGAAATACAGATCGTTGCGGGGATCCATTCATCGCTTGCTGTCAGCGGCATTCTTTGTCTTGGCTTGAGCCAGCATCTCTTCAAGTTTTTTTATCGTCTCGTCTTGAGGATGAGGATGATTGCTGTTTGTCTGTTGCAACAAGGCCAGTACTTTTTCCGCAGCCCCTGTTTTTCCCAGTCGAATATAGATAGCGCAGAGTTCTATCAGGGGATGAAGATACTTGGCGTCGTTCTGGTACGAGGCAATGTAGGCATCGATGGACTGTTGCATATTTCCCTGTCCATAGGCGGCCCTGCCTAATAGATAATAGTAAAACGACGCTTCTACCGGGGCGTGTTTTTTTTCAATCAGTGCCTTCATCCAGATTGCCATGTCTCCCTGCAAGCTGCGGCAGGAGGCAAAAATACACTCATTGATGCTGTTCAATGTGAGTCCGGCGGTGGGCGAAACAGGGTAGGCTGCCAGGCGCCGAAGCGTTTCCTTGCGTTCTTCCGGAGTGATCGACTCGCTGCGCTTTGCGGCTATCCAGTGCATGCTCAACAGAAACGCGGCCTCGTGCGTATCGAGTTCGCTGGCCCGTCTCAGTAGATCGACCGCCCCTTTGTAATCGCCCTGCGTATTCAGCAGGGTCGACAACCCCGCCTGGGCGCCGGCAGAGTCGGGATGATGAATCGCCTCGTAGCGGTAGAGACTGTTGATATCACCCCACTGTGTAGCGCGGGCATAAGATGTGCCCGCGAAGACCAGGGCCATTACGGGAATGAGGCTCCAGAGTTTGAGGTGTCCGAGCCGCATGCTTCCGCGATCGAGCAGATGCACGAGAATGAACAGGATGCCCAGGACGGCAAGATAATTGCGGTGTTCATGCGCGATTTCGAGGGGGAAAATCGTAGATTCAAGCAGGTGCGCGGAGAGAAACCAAAATACGCCGAGGCTCAGTAACGGTTGGTGCCGGCGCGCATATATCGCGTAACCGAACATGCCGACGAGCGCCAATAAGGATGGGAGCGTGGTCCAGGGCGACAATAAGGATCTTGAGATAGCGATGTCGTCATGCAGCAGACCGAACTCGTCGATGCGGGGCGTCAGAATCAGGGAAACATAGAATAAAAGCACACGCGGTTCTGTCATCAGCCTTTCAATCATGCTGAATTGCCGGATAGAATAGCCAGGCCAGGCCATGTGCAAGGCGATCGTCAATATCAGGCCAGTGATCGCGGCGGCACTTAAGATTAATAGATTTCTTCCAAACCTGGGAATCCGGTTCCACGACTGCCAGGGGCGCTCATTCGGAAATAGCACAGACTCGATAGCCAACACGAATATCGGCAGCAGAATGGCATTCTCCTTGCTGAGCATGCCCAGTATGCCGCCGCCGAGCAGCGCAAGAATAATCAGCCAGATTCCCTGACGGTGGCCTTCAACGACCCACAGCCGGCCTTGCAGGTAACCGATCAGACCCAGCAGCACAAAGAAGCCGGACAGCAAGGTCATGCGTTGCACGATATAGAGCACGCTGGTCAGCTGGATGGGGTGAATTACCCAGAGCAGCGCTACGGCACCGGCCAGCAGCAGCGTGTAGCGTCCGCCGATGACGCTGGTCTGACCAGCGCGATCGTTGAGGTGGCCAAGGCGGGCGAGCACGAGTCGTGTGAGCCAGAACACCAGGAGGCCATTCAAGGCATGGATGAACATGTTAACCAGCTTGAACGGCGCTGTTTTCTCAAAGCCGCCCGCGAAGTAATGGTTCAACGCGAAACTGAGCATCGCCACCGGGCGTTTCAGCGGTCCGGCGGCTAGTGAGTAGGAGGCATTTTTGAGTTCGTCGGCGCCCAGCGATTTGACCTGCACAAAGCTGTTGTTCAGCAGGTTGCTGTAATCATCGAACACATAAGGGCCGGATATCCCCGGCAAGAACACCAGGGCGGAAAGGGCGATCAGCGCGGAGAAGAATAACAGCTGGATTTTGGGTGAATTCAGCAACATCCTGTAGACCGGTAGGAGGATCCCTACCACAACGATAGTCCGCGAAGAGAATGCGGTAAAGCAAAAAACAAGGGCGGCCTAAGCCGCCCTTGCCATAACTGCTATACAGCTGATCTAGTTTTTCGGACGATACTTGGTTGGTACTGTGCTGCCGGCGGCTGATACGGACCACGACAGGTTACCGCCACGATTGCTCGGTTCATACATTATGATATCGCTCGCTGCGGTGCCCAGCCCCCTGTCGGCGGTCATGCTGACCACGATCACGCCGCTCGCCCGCATGGAGACTCTGGCTACGTACTTGCTCGCATAACTGGCGGCTGTCGCCAGGCCCATGCTCGAATGCGTAACGGGCATTGAGACCAACAGTACACCTTCGCTGAAGGTCACGTCGACCGCGGTCTTGGCGGCAGACGAGAGCGAAGCGGCCTCCGATACACGCGACCGGATCGTATAATCCTGATACGCCGGCACCGCGATGGCTGCCAGAATACCGATGATCGCGACCACGATCATCAGTTCGATGAGAGTAAAACCCTGTTGCAACTTTTTCATAAAAAAACCTCCAATTGGATGATGTTGCGAGGGTGCCCCGGAAATAACCGGCCCTGTTTATCCTTAAACGGGGCCCGTCTGCGAGCATGGGGCCCCGGCTCCTTGCCAGGCCGATGCTTTCCGTGACATCCTCAATGTACTTACTTAGCAGAGCCTTTTCCGAAGTCAATTCAGTCAGAACCCGGCCAATTACTACTAAGCTTCAGACCCACATATTGTGCATGATCCATGCCAGCGGGTAATTCCATGACGCCCGCCTAGCGGATCATGACCCATTGAAATAGAACGGTTTTTTAAAGCTACCACCTTCAATACCCGATTTCCAGCCCTGATTATTCAAGACTAATTGCCGTTTTTGAGCAAAACTGCCCAATCCTGTCTGCTCATATTTAAATTTTATTCAATTCCGAGTTTTTCCAGCTTGTAGCGCAAAGCACGGAAGCTGATCCCCAGCAGCTTGGCGGCGGCGGTTTTGTTCTGCTGGGTTTGGGCCAGCGCCTTTTCAATCGTGGCCCGTTCTACTCGTTCCAGGTAATCATCCAGCGATTCCTTGCTGCCCATGACGGTCTCCGCCTCACTTTCATCTGCGTCAATCTGGAGCTGCAAATCCTGGGCGTTGATTTCCGTGCCGTTGCACAGGGTCAATGCCCGTTCGAGGATGTTTTCGAGTTCGCGCACGTTGCCGGCAAAGGCATAGCGTTGCAGAGCTTCCGTGGCATCCTGAGTCAGGCCGGGGGATTTCATTCCCATGCTGTCAGCTAACTTACGGCTCAACGCCTCCGCGAGCAGAGAAATATCTTCCACGCGATCGCGCAGCGGCGGAAGCATGAGCTCGATAACATTCAGCCGATAGTACAGGTCCTGGCGGAATTTTCCCTGAGCCACGAGGTCGTGCAGATTCTTGTGGGTGGCCGAGAGAACCCGCACATCCACCTTGATTTCGATCTGGGCGCCGACCGGGCGGACGGATTTTTCCTGTATTACACGCAAGAGTTTTACCTGCATGGACAGCGGCAGGTCGCCGACTTCGTCGAGGAACAACGTGCCGCCGTCGGCGGCCTTGAACAGGCCATCCTTGTCGGCTACTGCTCCGGTGAAGCTGCCTTTCTTGTGGCCGAAGAATTCACTTTCCATCAAGCTCTCGGGTATTGCGCCACAGTTGACCGGAACAAAGGGCTTGTCGGCGCGCGGACCCAGTTCGTGAATCAGTCGTGCCGCGAGTTCCTTGCCGGTCCCGGATTCGCCGGCGATATAAACCGGTGCCTGCCCGCGGGCAAGCCGCTCGATCATGGCCCGCACCTTCTGGATGGCCACGGATTCGCCCAGCATTTTCCTGACACCGGTCCCGCTATCCGGTGGCTCAATGTCTTCACCGGTGGTTGTTCTTACCGCCTGTGACTGCCCCACGCGCAGGGCAGAACGGACGATGTTACGTAAATCGTTAAGATCGAGGGGTTTCGATACGAAATCGAAAGCGCCGGCCTTGAGTGCTGCCACGGCGGTTTCCATGTTACCGAAGGCGGTGATGACCGCCACTGGCAGGTAAGGATGCTTTTCCTGGATGTGACGCACGAGTTCGATGCCATTGCCGTCCGGCAGGCGCATGTCGGTCAGGCACAGATCGAATTTGTAGTCCTCCAGTAAATGGCGCGCTTCGTCGATATTCGAAGCCGAGCGTGTTTCGAGGTTCATGCGCCCCAACGTCAGCTCGAGCACCTCACGAATGTCCGGTTCGTCATCGACGATCAGGATCTGGTTTTTCGGTTTATTCATAGCGCCCCCAGCTCGGCGCAATCTTCGGCGCGCACAAATGAAACCCGGAAGCGGCTGCCCACGCCGCCTTCCCCGGGGTGGTAATTGAGTGCGGCGCCATTGCCTTCGCACAACTCGCGCGCGATATACAGGCCAAGTCCCGTTCCTTTCGGCGTGGTCGTGAAGAAGGGGTCAAAGATGTTGTCCGCGATATCGGGATTGACGCCGGCACCCCAATCAATGACGTCCAGGGTGGGGCGATCCTCGCCGTCGCGGCTGCCCTGGAATTTGATCAAAGGCGTTCCGGTAAAGGGCGGGCTGTGACGCAAGGCGTTTTGGCACAGATTGGAGACGATCTGATAAAGCTGATCCGGGTCCACGCATAATGACAAGCCTTGAATACCGTGCGTAACGAAAGCGTCGCGCGGCACGGATACGGTTTCGCCGTATTGGCGCAGGAATTCCTGGAGCCAGGGGCCGAGACCGAGCTTGACCGGGTTAATGCGGTCACGCCGGCTGAGTTGTGTGACATTCTGCACGATGACGTTCATGCGCTTGCTTTGTTCATCGATGATCTTGACGAGTCTTTTTTCCTCGTCATTTTCGGTATTCATGGTCTCGCCGAGAAGTTGCGCCGCATTGGAGAGCGCGCCTAGGGGGTTGCGGATTTCGTGTGCGATGCTCGCGGTCAGGCGCGCCAGAGCCGCCATTTTCAACTGCTGGGCCTGCTGTTTCAGGATCGACATGTCTTCGAGAAAAATAAGCTTGACCGCGTTTTTGTCGTCGCCCAGCGACACAAAACGGGGCAGCAAGGAGTAGTTCACGCGTGAGGTGAATACTTTTCGCCCCCGATTGACGGCGCTATTGCCCAGCCACTGGAACAGCTGGATAGCGAGATCCGGTGATATCTCATTAAGCGGAGATTTTTTCTCGGCCTCGTTGTGAATGCCAAGATATTTCTGCGCGGACTGATTGATCAAACGTATGTTTCCCTGCGGATCGCAGACGACGACGCCGGATTGCATGCGCTGGATGACCAGTTCGTTGAGCTGTGTGAGGTTGGCGACGTCCACGCCGCGGCTCTGGGCCAGTTCTTCCGTGGCACGCAGACGGGTGGCAAGCAAGTAACCGAAGAAGGCCGTGGCATAGAGGCCAACTCCAAACAATCCTACCTGCGGAAATCCTTGCAGCATCTCGGTATCGGTTGGGTCGCCACCGGTCAGCATGCCCCACGAGTGTTCCAGCAGCACGGCGATGGTGGCCAGTGAGGCATAAAATATCGTTAAACGTTTACCGAGCATCAAACTGGTGCCGGCGATGGCGACCACCAACATTAACCCCAGGCCGCTGGTCAACCCGCCGCTGGCGTGCATGATGATTGTGAGCAAGGTTACATCGGCAAAGGAAAGCAGCGCTGCCTGGCTGTCATAATCGGGTTTCTGGTAATGAATGGAAAAAGCCGCCGTCAAACTGATGATGGCGAAAACCACGCTCGTGCTGAGAAACAAGCCGGGGTGGGCATCACCGAAAGGCGGGTATTTTCCGATCGTAATGGCCATGCCTGATGCAGCCAGCGCAATCGCCAGTCGGTAAAAATTAAAGTATTTAAGGAGCTTCCAGTTCTGGGCGTCTACCGCGGCCCGGCCTTCTGCCTGGCTCTGCCCCGCGCGGGGAAGGGCGCTTTCCATGGCTGTCATACCTTATTGAAATAGCACAGATATGGAGGAGTGGCAAAATTTCGTCAGGAACGAAATTTGACGCGCTTTAGCGCGCCCCGAAGGGGTGAGCTACAGGGATGTAGCGAATCAAAAATTGTTACCACTCATATATTGAGCAAAAAGCAGATTGTTTTACCTACTCATGACCTTTCTTCGCTGCTTTTCGGTGTTCCTCGCTACAGTAGATCATGTTGTCATCGCGGATAGCCTCGGAATCAGGCACATGCACCCCGCAATGCGTGCAAACGACCATGTGGGCTACGGAGGGTTTATCAGCGGGTGGTTTTTGGCGAGAAGCCAGGGCGCGCTTAACGATTGTCAGGACTAGCCATAGTCCGATCAGAATAATGATAATGCGCAACAGCTGTCCCATCGGGAATATCGTATCTATTGATACCGAAGACGAAGCGCTATAGGTACTACGCTCGGGAAACGCAGGGGGCTGAAATCGTAACTGGAATATTGGTCGGGGTGAGAGGATTTGAACCTCCGGCCCCTTGCTCCCGAAGCAAGTGCGCTACCAGGCTGCGCTACACCCCGATGATACTGACGATACCTAATAAGTGCGGTGGACGGAAAATTGAGCCAGATCGAGAAGCGCTTGTTTGTAGGGCGAATCCGGTATGGCGGTCAAGGCTGCCGTGGCCCGGGCAGCCTCGTCTTCAGCCCGGCGCGCAGTGTACGTGATGGAACCTGTTGATTCAATGGCGTCCATGACCTCCTCCATCTGGGCTAGCCCCCCTTCCTCGATGGCCGCGCGAATCAACTCACGCTGGCGATTATCCCCCTGCCGCAGGGTATAGATAAGTGGCAAGGTGGGTTTGCCTTCGGCGAGGTCATCGCCGATGTTTTTCCCCAGGTCGTGGTTGTCCCGTCCATAGTCGAGTGCGTCGTCCACCAGCTGAAACGCCGTACCGAGATGCATGCCGTACGCCGCCATGTCGTGCTCGATCTGTGGATTCTGCTCGCTGACGACGGCCGAAAGCTGTGCCGCTGCCTGGAACAGCTTGGCGGTTTTATTGCGGATAACCTCGATATAACGCTCCTCGGTGGTTTCAGGATCATGGCAATTGAGCAGTTGCATGACTTCGCCCTTGGCAATGGTGTTGGTGGTGTGGGCCAGGATTTCCATCACGCGCATGCTGCCGACTTCGACCATCATTTCGAAGGCGCGCGAGTACAGGAAATCGCCGACCAGCACGCTGGCCTCGTTGCCCCAGATGGTGTTGGCCGTGGTATGGCCACGGCGCAATTCCGAGGCATCCACCACATCATCGTGCAGAAGGGTAGCGGTATGAATGAATTCGATGATGGCGGCCAGGCGAATATGGGCGTTGCCCGTGTACCCGAAGGCCCGGCTGCCCAACAGAACCAGAACAGGCCGCAGGCGCTTGCCGCCGCTTTGGACGATATAGGAGCCCATCTGGTTGATCAGGGCGACGTCGGACTGGAGCCGGGCTTCAATCTCGCGGTCGACGGCCCGAAGATCGTCCCGCACCAGCGCCTTAATGGCTTCGTAATCCATGTAAATGAAGGGTCGGTGAGGTCCGGGCCGGCATGCTAGGGGGTGGGTTTCCACCCGTCAAGCCGTTTGACCTGATGCGGCCCAATCGTTAGAATTGCCGGCCTTTTAGCGGTCTTTCTCCGCATTTATCAGCCCCAAGGGGCCAGCAGGAGTCGAATTCATGTACGCGGTCATTCAAAACGGCGGCAAGCAATACCGGGTCGCGCCCGGCGATATCATCCGGGTGGAAAAGCTGGAAGTCGAAGCAGGCCAGACCGTGGATCTTAATCCGGTTCTCATGGTGAGCGACGATCAGGGCGACGCGCGTGTTGGCAATCCGGTGTTGGCGGGCGCCAGCGTGACGGCCACGGTGAAGAGTCACGGACGGGCGGACAAGATCAAGGTGTTCAAGATGCGTCGGCGCAAGCACTATCGCAAGACCCAGGGACACCGCCAGTACTACACTGAGCTGGAAATAACCGGTATCAAGTAAGAGCGAGATTCTTCCATGGCACACAAAAAAGCAGGCGGCAGCTCACGCAACGGCAGAGATTCCCATTCGCAGCGCTTGGGTATTAAACGTTACGCGGGTGAATTGGTTCTGGCGGGCAATATTCTTGTGCGCCAGCGTGGCACCGAATTTTATCCTGGCCCCCATGTCGGTATTGGCAAGGACGACACACTGTTCGCCAAGATCACTGGCCGGGTAAAGTATGACGTCAAAGGGCCGCGGAATCGCAGAACGATAAGCATCATACCGGGCTGACCAGTTTACGCACGCATTGATAGACCCCGCCCTGGCAACACGGCGGGGTTTTTTATTTTTGGAGTATCGTAGACATGAAATTTGTTGATGAAGCTACCATTCGTGTCGAAGCCGGTACCGGCGGCAACGGCGCGCTCTCGTTTCGGCGTGAGAAGTTCATTCCGCGCGGTGGGCCGGACGGTGGCGATGGCGGCGATGGCGGGAGTGTTTATCTGGTCGGACAGGAAGGCCTCAATACGCTCGCCGATTTCCGGCATACCCGCGTGTTTCGCGCCGAGAAGGGGGGCAAGGGCGGCGGGGCCAATTGCACCGGAAAATCCGGTAAGGATCTTTATATACAGGTTCCTCTCGGAACGCGCGTGATGGATACGGAGGCCGAAGAGCTGATCGGCGAGATTACCTGCAACGGCGAGTCACTGCTCGTGGCCCACGGCGGCAAAGGCGGTCTCGGCAACACGCGATTCAAATCGAGCACGAATCGCGCCCCGCGACGCACCACGCCCGGCAAGCCTGGCGAACATCGCGAGCTGGCGTTTGAGTTACAGGTGTTGGCCGATGTCGGTCTGCTCGGAATGCCCAATGCCGGCAAGTCCACCTTGCTGCGGGCGGTGTCAGATGCGCGCCCCAAAGTGGCGGACTATCCTTTTACGACCCTGCATCCGCATCTGGGTGTGGTGCGCGTCGGCGAACTTCGCAGTTTCGTAATGGCCGATATCCCCGGACTGATCGAAGGCGCGGCCGAGGGCGTGGGGTTGGGGCATCAGTTTCTCCGGCATTTGTCGCGTACGCGCATTCTGTTGCATCTGGTGGACATGGTGCCGCTGGAGCCGGGTGCCGATCCGGCGGTGGGGATCAAGACCATCGAGGCAGAGCTCAAGAAATTCAGTCCACAACTCGCCAAGCGAGAGCGCTGGCTGGTGCTGAATAAAATGGATCTCCTTCCAGCGAATGAGCGCGAGCAGGCTGCTAACCGGCTCATTAAGAAGCTGAAATGGAAACGCCCGGTCTATAGAATCTCCGCCATCAGTGGTGAAGGCTGTCGTGAGCTGAGCATGGGTCTGATGCGGCAGCTGGAGCAGACCAACAAGAAAACAGACAAGCAGAACGAGAAATGAATATGGACATTAATCTGCGCGACTCGCTCAAAAGCAAGCGCCGAATCGTCGTGAAAATCGGCAGTGCGCTGCTGACGCGTGACGGTCAGGGTCTGAACAGCGACGGTATTCATGACTGGGCGGCGCAGATCTCGCAGCTGCGAGGTCGCGGCATCGAAGTGGTGCTGGTCAGTTCCGGGGCCGTGGCCGCCGGCATGCAGCGTCTGGGCCGCCGTACGCGTCCGCACGCGCTGCATGAACTGCAGGCCATCGCGGCGGTGGGGCAGATGAATCTGGTTCAGGTTTATGAATCCGCCTTTCAGCGTCATGGCCTGCATACAGCCCAGGTATTGCTGACCCACGATGACCTGACCAACCGCAAGCGCTATCTCAACAGTCGCACCACCCTGCGAACCCTGGTCGGCCTGGGTGTCATTCCCGTCATCAATGAAAATGACACCGTGGCCACGGAGGAAATCCGATTTGGTGACAACGACACCCTGGCGGCGCTGGTGGCCAATCTGATCGAAGCGGATTTATTGCTGATCCTCACCGATCAGCGCGGTTTGTATGACCGGGACCCACGTCAGGACCCGGATGCCAAGCTGTTGGCCGAGGGCAAGGCCGGCGATGCGCAATTACTTTCCATGGCAGGCGGTTCGGGCGTGCTCGGACGTGGCGGCATGCGCTCCAAATTGCTGGCAGCAGAAAAAGCGGCGCGCTCGGGCGCTTCAACGGTGATTGCCTCCGGGCGGGATGCGAATGTCATTACGCGTGTTCTGGCTGGAGAGGCTATCGGAACGCATCTGCTCGCGGCACAGGGCCGCGTGGCTGCACGTAAACAGTGGCTCGCGGGCCAGGCAAGCGCCGCGGGTAAACTCAGGCTCGATGCCGGTGCCGTCAAGGTTATCCGCGATGGCGGCAAAAGTTTATTGCCTGTGGGCGTTAAGGCTGTAGAGGGAAGTTTCACGCGCGGCGAAATTGTTTCCTGTTTTGACCCCGAAGGCCATGAGGTGGCGCGCGGACTGGTGAATTACAGTTCGGAAGAGGCCGAGCGTATCATCGGTCAGGCGAGCGACAAGATTGAATCCATCCTTGGGTATATTGATGAACCGGAGCTGATCCACCGGGATAACATGGTCGTGCTGTAACGGAATACGCAATAAAAAAAGGCCGGCATTGCCGGCCTTTTTTATGAATCGATGTCTGAAAAATTACGCCAGCGTGCGCACTTTCTGATTGAGACCGCTCTTGTAGCGTGCGGCGGCGTTTTTGTGAACCAGACCTTTGCCGACCAGACGGTCGATGACGGAAGTCGCTTCACGGAAGGCCTGTTGTGCCGCGGATTTGTCCTTGGCGACAACGGCGGTACGGACCTTCTTGATCTGTGTGCGCAGCTCGGTACGTTGACCGGCGTTACGCGCGCGATGCACTTCGGCCTGACGTGCGCGCTTCTTTGCCTGTGCTGTATTGGCCAAAACAATTCTCCTGAAATAGCCCAAAAAGGGCGGCAACTATGCTGATTTTGGGCGTGTTTGTCAATCCCGCCGATGGTCTGTGTGCCGGTTATTCACGGGGTGTAAACGGTTTGGGAGGTCTGTGACATCCTGTATTATCGCCACCCACATGGAGTCACGTCATTAACGCGCATTCGTGAGCCGCAAGCTCCTCAAATCCACGGCCGTCACCGGCGGTATGACTCTGCTGTCGAGGATTACCGGCCTTATTCGCGATATATTTTTTGCCAGCCTCATCGGCGCCGGCACCGGTGTGGCGGCCGATGCCTTCTACGTCGCTTTCCGCATTCCCAATTTCCTGCGCCGCATTTTCGGCGAGGGCGCATTTTCCCAAAGTTTTGTTCCGGTGTTCGCCGAATACAAGACCAAATACACGGCCGACGAGGCCAAGGTCTTCGTCGATCACATGGCGGGCATCCTGGGCACCATACTTTTTGTCGTCACGCTCGTTGGCGTGATCGCCGCCCCCATTCTAGTGATGACCCTCGCGCCCGGATTCCTCGACGAGCCGCATAAATACAATCTGACGGTTCAGATGCTGCGCATTACCTTCCCGTATATTTTCTTTGTCTCCCTGGTAGCGATGGCAGCGGGCATACTTAATACCTATGGTCGTTTCGCGGCGGCTGCTTTTACGCCGGTGTTGCTCAATCTATCGCTTATCGGCGCTGCCGTGTGGCTCGCCCCGCGCATGGCCGAGCCGGTCCTGGCGTTGGCCTGGGGCGTATTCATTGCCGGCATAGTGCAGTTGCTGTTTCAGATACCGTTTCTGCGGAGAATCCGGTTGCTGCCGCGCCCGCGTTTGCGGTTGCGTGAGCGGCACCGCGGCGTGTCACGCGTGTTCAGGCTGATGTTGCCGGCAATCTTTGGTGTCTCGGTGGCGCAAATCAACATGCTGGTAAATACGCTGCTGGCCTCGTTCCTGATCACCGGCAGTGTTTCGTGGCTGTATTATTCCGACCGGTTGATGGAATTTCCCTTGGGCGTGTTTGGTATCGCGCTGGCCACGGTGATCCTCCCCAGCCTGGCGCGCCGCCACGCCAGCAATTCGCGCGAGGAATTCTCTCATTTGCTTGATTGGGGCCTGCGCTGGGTATTCCTGATAGCGATTCCCGCGTCGGTCGCCCTTGTCATTCTGTCCGGTCCGTTGCTGGCGACATTCTTTTATTTCGGAAAGTTCAGCGTCAACGATGTCCACATGAGCGCCAACGCGCTTATGGCATTCTCTTTCGGTCTGCTGGGTTTTATTTTGATCAAGGTGCTGGCGCCGGGATTCTATGCGCGCCAGGATACGAAAACTCCCATGCGCATCGGTGTGCTTTCTCTGGTGGTCAACATTATCCTGAGCCTGGTGCTGGTAATTCCGTTGAAACACGTTGGATTGGCGTTGGCTATTTCACTGGCGGCGTTTGTCAATGCCGGTGCGCTTTTCTTCACACTGCGCCGACAAGACGTGTATCGCCCTTCTCCCGGATGGATTGTTTTTCTCACGCGTGTCAGCCTTGCCAGTATTGTAATGGGCGCTGTCCTCGCCTGGGGGGCAGGCGATCTTGATTCCTGGTTGCGGGCCCCGGCATGGGAGCGGGCCACGCGTTTGTCAACATGGGTAGTCACAGGCGCCGTAGTGTATTTATTGACCGTAACCGCTTTCGGAGTACGATTGGCACAGTTACTGCTTAAGAAGGGGACGGGGGCAAAAGTCGATGACTAGCGCAGCTCAGATATATCAGATTTCGGCCTGTAACAATCCGCGTGTGTTCACATTGTCGGAGGCTGAAGAGCTGTTTCCGTTGATGTGGAAAATCACCGAAGAAGCCTACCGCGAGTTGGAGCCCGTACGCCGCGCACTCGAGGCCATGGTGCCGAGCAATCCCCTGGTGCGCAATGTCGAAAAACAATATGAAGCAGTCGTCCGGCGCTGGATGGGAAAAATGGAGCGGCTCGGACTGGTGGTCAAGGGGTTGTGGCTGGCGGATTTCGACACCGGCGATGGCTATATCTGCTGGAAATTTCCGGAACTGCGCATTAGCCACTACCACAGCTACCACGAAGGTTTCGGTGGGCGTCGCCCGTTGCAGGACATCATCGAAGAACTCGACCCGGACTGGGCGCATCTGTAGATTTCCCGCTGTTCCTCGCTTGTTCTCGCGTGCGCGAGACGGTAACCTTCCCTGTTATTCCCAGAGTGAAATCTGAGCGGTCCCATGGAGTTCATACGCGGGTGGCATAACCTCAAGCCGCAGCATCGCGGGTGTGTGGCCACGATCGGAAATTTTGACGGTGCGCATCTTGGTCACCAGGCAGTGATCGGTCAGCTGGCGGAAAAGGGTCAGGAGCTCGGATTGCCCACCCAGGTGATCCTGTTTGAGCCGCAGCCGCAGGAATTCTTTCAACCGCAGGCGGCCATCCCGCGTCTGACGCGACTGCGCGAAAAACTTCAGGCGTTGCGTCGCTATTCGGTCGATCGTGTGCTGTGCCTGCGCTTCGACGCTGAATTTGCCGCCCTGGAACCCGAGCAATTCATTCAACGTCTGCTGGTGGACGGGCTCAAGGTGCGTTATCTCGTCGTCGGCGATGATTTTCGTTTTGGCCGACAACGACGGGGAGATTTCACCATGCTGGTGGCCGCCGGCCGTAAGCATGGTTTCCAGGTTGTGAACATGCATACCGTGACGATTGACGATGAACGCGTTTCAAGCACGCGTATTCGCGCGGCTCTGGCGACCGGGGATCTGGTACTGGCGGAAAAGCTGCTGGGGCGGCCGTATCGCATGTGCGGACGCGTGGCGCATGGAGACAAGCTCGGCCGCACTCTTGGGTTTCCGACCGCCAACATCCATCTGCATCGCAAAGTGACGCCCATCAAGGGGATTTTCGCCGTGGAGGTATTCGGACTCAATACCGAACCGCTGGCCGGGGCGGCCAATATCGGCACGCGCCCCACGGTCGGCGGTACGCGCACCCTGCTGGAAGTCCATCTGCTGGATTTCAGCGATGATATTTATGGTGCCTACGTGCAGGTGAATTTCCTGCGCAAGTTTCGCGATGAAAAACGCTTCAATTCACTGGACGAGCTGCGCCACTGGATTGAAAAAGACGTTGTGGATGTGCGCGCGTTTTTTCAGGACTACCATCCGGGGCGCGTCAAGATTGCCGATCATGAAAAGAGCGCATAAGATATTTGCAAAGGGCTTGTGGTGAACGACTATAAAAATACGCTGAATCTTCCGCAGACGGATTTTCCCATGAAGGCCAACCTGGCGGCGCGCGAGCCGGAGGTCTTGAAACATTGGCAGGAGATCAATCTATACCAACAACTGCGCGAACACGGTCGCGGCCGCCCGAAATATATCCTGCATGACGGTCCGCCCTACGCCAACGGCGATATTCATATAGGTCATGCGGTCAACAAGATTCTCAAGGACATCATCGTCAAATCCCGGACGCTGAGCGGATTCGATGCCCCTTATGTACCGGGTTGGGATTGTCACGGGCTGCCCATTGAGCACGCCGTCGAGAAAAAAATCGGCAAGGCGGGCGCGCAGGTCGAGCCATCCAAATTTCGCCAGGCCTGCCGTGAATATGCGCGTGTGCAGGTGGACAAGCAGCGTGAGGATTTTATTCGACTGGGTGTGATAGGCGATTGGGAGCGGCCTTATCTCACGATGGATTTCTCCATCGAGGCTGACATCATCCGTGCGCTTGGGCAGATAATTGCCAATGGCCACGTGGTGCGTGGGCACAAGCCGGTGCATTGGTGCAGTGACTGCGGATCGGCGCTGGCCGAGGCCGAGGTGGAATACGTGGACAAGACATCGCCTGCCATCGATGTGCGTTTTGCCGTCGTGGATCCGGCAGCGTTTCTCGCGCGTTGCGAACATGTTGCAGGCCATGCGGGCGAGGGGCCGATCCACGTCGTGATCTGGACTACCACACCCTGGACGCTACCGGCCAACCAGGCGGTCGCACTGCACCCGGACCTGGAGTATGTATTGTTGCAGTGTTCCAGCCCCAAAGGGCACGAGCGTTTGCTGGTTACTGAGCCTCTGGTCAAAGACGTAATGGCGCGTTACGGTATTGATCAATACCGCGTCGTGGCCAATTGCCGTGGCAAGGATCTGGAGGGCATGAAGCTCAGGCATCCGTTCTACGCGCGCGAGGTGCCAATCATTCTCGGTGAGCACGTGACGACAGAGGCCGGCACCGGTGCGGTGCACACGGCGCCGGGTCATGGTCTGGAAGATTACGTGGTTGGCGAACGTTACAAACTCGCGGTGGACAATCCCGTTGGCGGGGACGGCAAGTTCCTGCCCGGCACCGAGCTCTTTGCCGGCGAGCATGTATTCAAGGCCAACGAACATGTCATCGAAGTACTCAAGACGCATGGCGCGCTGCTGCATGCCGAGGCGCTGAATCACAGTTATCCGCATTGCTGGCGCCACAAGACACCGATCATTTTCCGCGCCACGTCCCAGTGGTTTATCAGCATGGAACGTTTGCGTGAACCGGCGCTGCGCGCCATCGCGGGCGTCAAATGGATTCCGGATTGGGGTCAGGCGCGCATTCAGGGCATGATTGAAAATCGTCCGGATTGGTGTATCTCCCGTCAGCGTGCCTGGGGAGTGCCAATCCCGCTGTTTCTGCACCGGCAAACGGGCGAGCGGCATCCGGATACAGGCAGACTGATCGAGCAAGTGGCGCAGCGTGTGCAACAGCGTGGCATTGACGCCTGGTTTGAATTGAAACCGGCAGAACTGCTTGGTGCGGAGGCTGATCAATACGACAAGGCCAGCGACACCCTCGATGTCTGGTTCGACTCGGGTGTGACGCACAGTAGCGTACTGAATCGCCGGACCGAACTCCCGTTTCCCGCTGACTTGTATCTTGAAGGTTCGGATCAGCACCGCGGCTGGTTTCAATCGTCGTTGCTGACTTCGGTGGCCATGCATGGGGAGGCGCCTTACAAGGGTGTTCTGACTCATGGTTTCACCGTGGATGCCAAGGGCAAGAAGATGTCCAAATCGCAGGGCAATGTGATCGTGCCGCAGAAGGTCATCAAGGTCATGGGCGCGGACATCTTGCGTTTGTGGGTGGCGGCCACCGAGTACCGCGCGGAGATGAGTGTTTCCGATGAAATCCTCACACGCATGGCCGATTCCTACCGGCGCATTCGTAATACCACGCGCTATTTTCTGGCCAATCTTTCCGACTTCGATACTTCGATGCTGCTGACGGTAAAAGACATGCTCGCGCTCGATCAATGGGCGCTCGCTCGCGCGCATGATTTGCAGAAAGAATTGCTGGAAGCTTACGAGCAGTTCCAGTTCCACGTGATTTATCAGAAATTGCATCAGTTCTGCGTCGTGGACATGGGCGGTTTTTATCTCGACATACTCAAGGACCGGATGTACACCATGCCGGCCAACAGCCGTGGGCGTCGCTCGGCTCAAACCGCGATGTTCCATATTCTGGAAGCGCTGGCGCGCTGGCTCGCGCCGGTATTGTCCTTTACCGCCGAGGAAATCTGGCGTTACATGCCGGGGAAACGAAGTGAGTCTGTATTCCTGGGAAACTGGTATTCATTGCCGGCACTGCCCGATGGCGCCGTCGATCGCGGCTTCTGGGACGAGGTGATCAGCGTGCGCCAGGCCGTAGCCAAGGAGCTGGAAAAATTGCGCGTCGCCGGCGATATCGGTTCCGGCCTCGGGGCGGAAGTCGATATATATTGCGATGACCCGTGGCAAGAGCGCTTGCGTCGGCTCGGAGATGAACTGCGATTCGTGTTCATCACTTCGTATGTACGAGTGCATGCCCTGTCGGAAAAGCCCGCCGCGGCAGTGGATACGGAAATCAAGGGATTGGCTTTGCGAGTTGCCGCTTCAACCTTCCCTAAATGCATACGCTGCTGGCATTACCGCGAGGACATCGGCAGCAACAAGGAACACCCGCAGATTTGCAGTCGCTGCGTGCAGAATGTCACCGGCCCGGGCGAAACACGGAGCTACGCCTGATGTGGCGCCTTCTGTGGGTTGCGGGGTTCGTTTTCGTTTTCGATCAGCTCACAAAATACATCGTGGCTGATTATCTGTTGCGGCATGGAGATGTTCTCCTTACGCCTTTTCTGAGTTTGGTGCTGGTCCATAACACTGGCGCGGCGTTCGGTTTTTTGAGCAGCGCAGGAGGTTGGCAGAATATTTTTTTCATTATCGTCGCTGGGGCCGCAAGCGCTTTTATTTTGTGGATGATCCGGCGCCTGGACAGCAAGGAAAGGCTTCTCGCTATAGCGCTGATGCTGGTGTTGGGCGGGGCGCTGGGCAACCTCGCCGATCGCTTGTTACATGGATATGTAATTGATTTTATTGATGTCTATTACGCAACCTGGCACTGGCCGGCGTTCAACGTGGCCGATTCTGCCATCACCATGGGTGCAGCCCTGCTAATTCTTGATGCGCTGGGAATCCGGAAGACGCGGAACTCCTGATGCTGTTCGCAATGCAGCGTATTATTTATTCATGCAAGTTTATCTAGCCAATCCCCGCGGTTTCTGTGCCGGCGTCGACCGCGCCATTGAAATCGTTGAGCGTGCGCTGGAAATATTCGGCGCGCCGATCTACGTGCGCCATGAGGTGGTGCACAACCGTTTCGTGGTGGAAAACTTGCGTGCCAAGGGCGCCGTTTTTGTCGAAGAGCTGGATCAAGTGCCTGCAGGGGCGACGGTCATATTCAGCGCCCACGGCGTTTCGCGCGCGGTGCGCGAGGAAGCCACTCAGCGTGGCCTGCGTATCTTTGACGCCACCTGCCCGCTGGTGACCAAGGTTCACACGGAAGTGGCGCGCCACCGGAGCAACGGCACGGAATGCGTCCTGATCGGCCATGCCGGCCATCCCGAGGTGGAGGGGACGATGGGGCAGGCGGACAGCGGGATGCATCTTGTTGAAGCGGTCGAAGATGTAGCAAAGTTGCATGTGAAAGATGAAGCCAACCTGTCGTACGCAACCCAGACAACATTGTCCATGGATGATACGGCGAGGATTGTCGATGCCTTGCGTGTGCGTTATCCCAATATCAAAGGCCCGAAAAAAGACGATATCTGTTATGCCACGCAAAATCGCCAGGATGCTGTGAAGGCATTGGCGGCAGCTGTCGACGTAATGCTGGTTGTTGGCTCGCTCAACAGTTCCAATTCCAACCGCCTGCGTGAAGTGGCGGAGGGCCAGAACGTGCGTGGGTACATGATTGATGGGCCGGATGACATCCGGCGCGAATGGTTGACCGGAGTGCAGAAAATCGGGCTGACCGCCGGCGCCTCGGCGCCGGAGGAGCTGGTACAGCGAGTGGTCACGCGACTACGCGAATGGGGCGCGGAGGTCGTGGAGGAACAGCCAGGAAAAACGGAAAGTATTTCTTTCCCCATTCCCAAAGAATTACGGAAAAACTTTATCCCTTGATCTGGTATTCATATTTCGTCAGCACGGCCAGCCTAATTATTTATCCGACCACTTTTTGGAATAACTCCCGTGGGTCGTGGGATTCGGTGTATTGGTATTATCCTTATCCCAGGACTTTTGGCCCAAGTGATTGATTCTTAGCCGGCCATTACCGGCCTGACGCCGTGTTACACCCGCTCCATCAGGATTGGCTTGTAGGTGAAAACAACTGGTGATGGGACAGGTGCCAGTGCTGGCGGTCGGGGCCACCAGGGTCATCTCATAGTGCAGGTCCGGAGAAAGCACCGGGGTGGCAGCCGCAAGGCCGAGTATGCCCGTGGCGCAATCCCGGGTGCCCACCAGTGTCCCAGCGTAAGTGGTGCAGTCTGAAAAAAACTTTTCCTGCTGGGCGGCGACCCGAGTCAGGGCAATCTGCGCATCCGAACGCCGGGCCTGGGTGGTGAAATTTCTGTAACTCGGATAGGCGATGGTGGCGAGAATCCCGATGATCACCACCACAATCATGAGTTCGATGAGTGTAAAGCCGTGTAACCGTATATCCCTCATCCCGATTTTCTCCTCAAGGTTTCAAATACCAGCCTCCTCCGGTTATCCGGAGGAGGCGCTTTGATTCATGGCGTTTGACTATAGCTCAGGCTAATCATCATGCCAGAAGGTCGGAATGCGCGACACATCATCGGGAAACGGAAAGCAAAACGGGGGAGTGCATCCGCCACCGCCATCTCCGCCGCCAATGCTGGCGCCACCGCTGGTGCCGACGATCGCGGTGGTACCGCCCTCGCGGCTAACAACCACGATTTCAGATGGTATCCCGCCGCCGATGTCGACGTAGCGATCTATGCCGGTGGTTCCGTTCAAGTCGATAATCCCCGCGCCCGAAAGATAATTGAGGCCATAGAGGCGGGCAGATCCCTCAGCCGGCGGCGGACATGTGCCCGTGACGACAGGCCCGCCGCTGGGCGGTATATAGGTCGTGACATAAAGCACGCTGGAGAATACCGTCGGGTGCGAAAGCCCCTTTTCGCCGATCCAGTCGCTGCCTGATTCCGCGAGGTCTACGTACCAGCCATCCGCCGCCTTGATGTCCGTCAGCGCCGCTGAATATCCTGTACCGCTCGGGTCTTGCAACGCATTGGAGGTGCTGTTGTAAAGATCGCTTTCGGATAGTGTCGACGTTGTCCCGGGACTGCCGTACGGGTAGTTATAATCGCGGAAGGCATAAATGCGGTTATGCACCTCATCGATGCTCAGGGCTTTGGTGATCTTGTCGAGCGGATCCTCGCGGTCGCCGCTGGCGATGGCGATGATATCGTAATCGCTGGCCGAGGAGTATGTCGAGTCGCGCGTCTGCACGATCGCGGGTGCGTAGAAGAACTTGCGCCGTTCGAATTTATCCGTGGCACTGCAATTATTACTGCGCACACCGCCGGTGCAGCCGATGTCGGCAAACACAAAACCGCTCGTTCCGCCGTTTCTCAAAGCTGCTGTGCTGGCTGACGGATCGATCTGGTTGCTAAGGTCAATGCGGAACACCTGGCCGCGCATGTCGCCGACATAAAGGCGATCCACCGCGCCGTCGCCGTTGCTATCCAGCATGCCGACATCCGAGGGAATGGAATATTTCATCTCGGGCATGACCAGCGGTGCGCCGGAACCCGTGCCGCCAACCCGCCACACGAGCGAGCCATTAAGCGGGTCCACGATGTAGATGCCGTTACCCATGGAATCCGCGCCAGCGGGCATCACGCCGTCCTGGGCGGGGTCATAGCCGCCGCCGAAGATGAGCACGGTCTTCTTCTTGCTGTCCAGCGTGCTGCCGTCGCTGTCATCGCAGGTGGTGTCGCCGCTCGCACACTTGACGCGGATGGTGGCGACAGCTGGGTATGACCAGGTCTGGCCGAGCTCCGCATAGTCGCCAGCGCCACCACCCTTGATGCGCCAGAGAAATTTCGGCTTGATCTCGCCGGTGGCCGCAGGGGTGGTCACCGGACCGCTGTCGGGCGTGACGTCGAGGGCATAAACGTCGCGTCCTCCGCGGCGCATGCCTATATACAGATAGACTTTGTCGTTATTGCCGCCGCCGGGCTCGATGCTGCCGTCTTTGTCGTTGTCCACAACCCATACCGATGACGCACCGTCCAGGCCGATGATATGCTCGCCACTGTTGTTGTCCATGAGACTCTTCATTTTCGGCAGAAACTCGGGGAGATAAACTATCCACTCTTCCTGTCCACCGGTAGTGGCATCATTCGAGGTATTGATCATGCGCAGGCCGCCGTCGTTGGTGCCGACGAAGAGCTTGCTCACGGGACTGGCGGCCGTGCCACCGTAGGTGACCGTGGCCGGACGGCTGTGCAAAGCGTCCGTGAATTTCCAGCGATTGTCCGTGGTCGAGCCGTTGCTGTCGTCGTCCTGCACGTCCTGGCCGCGCATCCAGCGGATGGTGTCGTAGTATTCCTGATCGGTCATCGAGGCGTTGCCGAGCAGGGTCTTGGACAGGGCGGCGTTATCAGGCGTGCCAACCACGGCTTGGCTGACGACATGTCTCGCCAGCGTCAGGTCTTCTGCACTGGCGGGGAAGTCGTCGTTATCGGTTGTGCTTGCCGTACCGGTGTAGGTGTATACCTTGCGTGTGCCAGCGGTGTAGGCGGGAACTTTCGCTCCCGCACCACCCAGATCCACGGTGGGTCCATCCGGTGAAGAGCTCCAAAAGCTTTGGGCCGTGCCCTTGATTTTGCTTGTGTTGGTATCGATGGCCGGGTCGTCGTTGGCATCCACTACTTCGCCGAAGAGGCAGGATTCGCCCTTGTCGCACAAACGGTATTTTTTCACGTTGCCCGGCCAGCCGACCGCCAGTTGCGGGCTGAACACGCTGAAATACACATCGTCCTGGTCATAGAGCCGGTTGAAGGCGTTGACCGTGAGCGAGGGCGAGACGAATCCCGTCGGGTCGCTCAGCACCTGGTTCAGTATCTCCCGGAAGGCGTCAGTCAGTTCGTCGGCGTTATTGACCGTCTGATACGAGCCTTTGCCGGTCGAGGCGAGGTCGCTGAGGAACGTGTTGCTGATGTTGAAGCCGACGGTATGCGTGTAGATCGGCTGGGTGCCGACGTACGCGGAGAATTGATCGCTATTGGCAAGATAGGTTGTCAGCGTAACGCCGCAGTCCTCGAAGCCTGACCCGGAGCAGCTGGCGGCTCCGGTCATGGTCCTGACCTTGACCTTGGAGTTGTTGGCCGTGGCCGCGCCGTCGGTGAGCAGTACCATATGATTCGACTGGCAGCCCGCCGTGACCGGCGATTTATAAGTCACATTGCCGGTAATCTGTTCCGTGATGCAGGCATCGGCCTCGAGGTCCGCGTTGCTACAGCCCGTTGGCTGACTCAGGTTGTTGGGGCTGTAGGATAGCGAATGGCTCACGCGCAGCAGGTAGGTGTTGGTGCCGGAGGTGCCGTTTTCACGCGCTTTGCCGTAGTCGGCTGCATCGCCGCGGAAATAAAGTGCGCCTTCGTACAAGGCGTCCACGATCGGAGTACTGCCACCGGCGCTCATGGCCACGATGGCGGCTTTTATTTCATCGCGCGCCTTGCGCGCCGCGCAGGAGGCCTGATAGGTGATGCGCAGGAACGGCGCTCTGCCAGGCGAGGTTTCGAAGGCCTCGACGTTACGCGGGCCAGATGCCGCGCCGGCCTTGATGAAAAAAGCCATGGCATTACCGCTCGCCCAGCCCGTACGATTCACTATTTCCGACACAATACCCGTGAGGCTGGGTGTGGTGAGCGGTTGTCCGGCCGCCGGATTGGGGAGACTGTTCCACGGCACGGATACGGAACTGGATGTTCTCGGGCGCAGCGTGGTGTTCGATATATTGAAGGCGGTCCCCGTAAAGGTAGTGGCGCTATCCGACGCCTGTCCGTCGATGATTAACGAGGCCGCTGCCGAGTTGGTAGTGCGAATGCGGAAATCCATTTCCGCCGAAACAATCGTGGCCCCCTGTGGAACCTGTATATTCTGGAAGCGGACACCGACATACTGTTCGTTGCTGGTGCCCTGCTTTGTGAGCTGAATCGGATTTGAGTTGGTTTGGGCGGTCGTCATGCCGCCAATGCCGGCGCCGTTCGCGCGCTCTTCGGCATCGTCGGTCCCGAGATTCACGCGTGCAACGGCGGTTTTGTTGCATGTGACAGAGCCGCCGACCCCGGAAGAGTCGTATTTGACGACGAGTTTGGGAAAGAAGCTCTCGTAATTGGCACCGGGATCGACATAACGGTCATACGCATACGCAATGCGGGTGCCCGAGGCGGTGGTGAATTGAAATGCCATGGCGTTGCCACTCTGCCAGCCGCTGCGGTCGACAATAGTTTTCACGACCGCCGATATATCGGGACTGTAATAGCGCGCACCGTTGGTCCAAGCCGGCGTGGCCCAGGCTACCGCGGCGGTCTGGACGCGGCTGGTGATATCGTTGGCGACGGCGGTATAGGCCGGCGCATTATCAGAGGCGTCTGCGGAAATGGTCATGCTTGTCGCGTTTGAATTGCTGCTCGAGGCGATCAGCGTCACATAGGCGCTGGTGATGGTTGCGCCCTTGGGGATGTAAACGTTGCTAAAGCGGATGCCGACGGTACGACCGGATTGAAAGGTATGGGTTGTCTCGGTCGTGGTCACGGTGCCGGACGATGATTCATAGGCGTCATCGGCGCTGTTCTGCATGGCGGCGATCAGATTGCCGTCATCCGGCACGTCGGCATCGAGGTCGCTTAGGGGGTAGATCACGGCCGCGCCTTGGCCGCGCGAGAAGCGCATGACGCCCAGGTTGATATTGGTGCTCTCGTCAATGATGGTCTTCATCGCCTGCTTCATATGGTCGATGCGGCTCATGCCGTTGCTCACGTACTCGTTCATGCTGCCCGAGGTGTCCAGGATCAGCAGCACGTTGGGCTTGAGACCGCTGGCGGAGGGGTCGGTGAAATAGATATCGGTATCGCGCGCCGGAGCATTGGTCGAGACCAGCGCGAAAAGGACACCGGCGATGATGAATGCAAATGCAGTGCGACGCTGGTTGGGGGTTGTCGTGTTCATGGTGTTGCCCTCAATTGAGTTTGCTCGTGAACTATTTAATCTGCACGACGCCGCGCGTGACCGTCGTGTTGAGACCGATGTTAACGCTGTCTACTTGCGCATTTACCTTGCTTTGCTGAGAAAAGTGATAAGCCTTTTGATCGGTTGAGAAACCGAAACCACGCGGCGGGCTTCCTTCCTGCAGGTAGGTCGTGGTGACTTGCGGCTTGCGATTGTTGATCGCTGAATAGATTGTCGTAATGGGCGTTGTGCTGACGGCGTACTGAGCGCCATCAAGTAGTGCCTTTTGCAGGCCGGACTCCGCCACTTCAAATCCCCGTGTGCCTTCCTGGATGTTGCCGGACATTTTTTCTTCAAGCGTGGCCGTGCCCATCGCCGAGATGCCCAGGATTGTCAGGATCATCAGGATGACCAGGCTCATGATGAGTGCGGTACCACGCTCACGCCGATTTCCCCATGAAAGTGCTGCCGGCCCTGCCATTTTTCGAGGCGGGGAATGGCGGCGGGCCGCATGCAGGGCGCGTGCGTTCATAGCATGTTTCTCAACTGGACGGTGGCTTGAAATATACGGCGCCGGTAACGGTCGCCCGGTGCGGCGACTTCATTTGTGCCGTCTCCGTCCACGTCATAAGAGTTGGTGTCCAAATCAGGATTCTTGTCGTCAATGGTTCTTGCCAGGATTCCGACGCGTATGCTGTATACCCTGGCCCAATTGACAACAGTATTGGCTTTTCGGTAGATGTTGGGCACGCCATCCGGCGGGGTGTCAGTGTCTTCGCCGTAGAGGAATTGCAGACTTTCGATTCCTTCCACTAATTCATCGGCAAGGCCGCCATTTTCCTGGCGACGCAACACCGGGACTGTCTTTCCGTTGACCGTTTTTGTTTGAATGAAATACTGACGTGTAACCATTTGGTAAACACGTGCCGGCGGCTCGTAAGCCTTTTTAAGGCCTCCTGCAGTGTGCTGAAGCGCATTGCCGGCTATGCCGGTTACTCTCATGACGTCGGCGCCCTCGCAGTCTGATACGACGACATCATCATTGGTGGCGAAGGGAGCGGCGTCGTTCACATTCAAGGTGCTCGCTTCGTTGAGCATGCCAGGGGCGACGGTCGACGAGACTGATTCGTTTGCCAAGCGGACAACGATAGCGTCAGTGCCTGATTTCATGCTCGCGGGAAGTGCAGTTCCGGAACGTGACCATGTCCCGGTAGCATTTTCAACACCTTCGAAAGGGAAGAAGGCGTCGTTGTTAAAGGTGGTACCGCCATTCAGCGATGTATTCGTCGTGCTCGCGTCAACATTGTGCAGGCAGCCATAATAGCCCGCGAGACGGATGTCCTTGATCAGGAACTGCATGGCAAAACGCGCATTTTCCTGCAGACGGGCCAGGCTGTCCTGAGTGGTATAGGTCTGTTTGCTGCTGACAAAAAGAGTCGAAACGGCTGTCAGGATAATCAGCCCGATGGTGATCGCCACCATCAACTCGACCAGACTCAGTCCGAGCATGCGATGCCGGAAAGCGTTTAACGGTTTCATAATTGAACAACCCAGATTTGTCGCATCGTTAAATCTTTTTCGACCCAGTTGATGGTTATGGTGACAACGTTTGCTGCATCCCTTGATATCAATGCATAGTTATTGGTGGGGAGTGTGGAGCCCGGAAGCATGATCTCCATCCTTCTATACCATTCACCGAGATCGTATTTGGCGAGGTCGGTGGTGTTGCAACCTGTACTGCAGGCTGTGGTGTCGGCTTTAGCGGCCGCTGCGGCAGCGGAAGTCGTGGCGTTGTAGCTACCGGCCTTTACCCCGATGGAGTTGGCGCGCATGCGGTCAAGGATGTCATAGGCCAGGAAGGTGGCCTGAGTACGGTAATAGGAGCCAGTGTTAAATTGCAGTGATGTTGTTTGCAGTGCCGCTAGCCCAAGCAGACCGATGGAGAGCACCAGCAGTGCGACCATGACTTCGATCAAAGAGAAGCCCTGGTGTCGTGGACGAGATCTGTTGTTGTGAATCGGTTTCATGGACAGGTCCCTTCCGTCAACGCAGGTCGTCCGGTGATAATGACTTGCACGAGCCGTGATTTGCCCAGCTTGCTGTCGCATAACGTAAAATCTCCTGCGGCGGTCGTCAGAAAACCGCTTTTGTTGAAAACCAATGCGTCAGTGGGCGCCGTCAGGGTGTTATTTCCAGAGAATTTCTCGTGAATTTTGATGGCGACAGAAGCGGCCGTGTCAGGATCGACGTAGTAAACCAGCCAACCGTTTGCCCAGTTACCGGCTACGGTGCAGGTTGAGCCGCCAACGGCTGTCACGCAGATACCAGCTGAGGTATTGCGTTTGATAGCCTCGCTTCTGGCAATGTTTATATCTCCCAGAAGATCGTTAACCTGGGCGGTAAGTCGGTTGGACGCGACAAAATTCTGCATACCGGGAGCTGCCAAAGCCATCAATACCCCTGCAATAGTTAAGACAATTATCAATTCAACCAGCGTGAAACCTCTATTGCAGATAAAAGGTAATTTCTGGCCGACTAATGGTGATACTACTGGATTCTTTATACCGATGAACGGCATTAATCGGCAGACAGAAGGAGTTTCATTCTGGGAGGCTTTTCCTAACTTGAGATAACGATTATGCATGGTGCAGTGCGGATAATGCTTAAAAATACGCGTTTTCCAATATTGAAATAGTCTCAATTACCTAAGTCTAATCGCGTATATGTAATCCGCAATTGCCGCTAATTGTCAGACGAACTTGATTTGGTGACTTCCAGAATAGCAGTTGGTAAGTGAGCGCTGGTGATGAATGGTTATGTATAGCCGATAGGCGGTAACTGTATTATGTGAAATTATTACATGATGCCAGGATATATTTCTGATTTGATTGCGCAAAGATCTCGACGCGTAGCTCGACGCTGTTAGACATCGCTAATTCTCTAATTTATAATCGTTCTAAATGAGCATGACCGCACAACCAAAATCAGAGCCAGAGATTAAAGATCTCTTGCGCAGCCATGGTATTTTCCCTACTTCTCAGAGGGTAATTATCACACGGCTTCTGTTTGAGAAGTGCACGCACCTGTCCGCGGAAGATGTTTTCCGTCTGGTTAACGCGGGTAACCGCCAGGTTTCCAAGGCCACGGTATACAACACGCTCGGACTGCTGGCAGAGAAGGGCGTCGTCAGGGAAGTGCTCGCCGATCCCACGCGAATCTTTTACGACCCGAACACGCAACCCCATCATCATTTCTTCGATGTCACCTCCGGCAAACTGACCGATATCAGCGTGGATCAGATTCACGTGAGCAATTTGCCGCCACTTCCGCCGGGCGCCAGGCTCGAAGGCGTGGACGTGATCGTGCGTTTGCGTCCCGAGAAGTGATTCTGGTTTTCTGACCGCCCTGCAAGGTTGGTTCGTCCGAAGGAACAGCTTATACTTTCGGCCCGCTGTCATCGCGTGAGGCCGGTGTAGCTCAGTTGGTAGAGCAACTGATTCGTAATCAGTAGGTCATCGGTTCGACTCCGGTCACCGGCACCATTTCCGGGTTGTCAGCTAATATCTTCAGAGAGTTAATTCTCGAAACGGCAAAGGAATCCGGCGGGATCATGCAGATTGATTCTGGCAGCGGTTTGATACAGGGAGTTCGATTCGTGTCATCTCCCAATTGCGATGCGCGCCCGACCGGAGTTCCGGTGGACACCTTGATCATTCATTCGATCAGCCTGCCGCCGGGCACGTTCGGCGGGCCCGGTGTCGAACGTCTGTTCTGTAATAGCCTTGATCCGAATGAGCATCCCTATTATCGCGAAATCAAGGATCTGAAAGTTTCCGCACATTTTCTCGTTCGCCGCAATGGCGATCTTGTCCAGTTCGTGCCGCTGCACCAGCGTGCCTGGCATGCCGGACAGTCGTATTGTGAGGGACGCACGAATATCAACGATTTTTCCATCGGTGTGGAAGTGGAAGGCGCGGATAATCTTCCTTTCGAGGACGTCCAGTACGAGGCGCTCGCGAAACTTACCAGCGCTCTTCGGCTCCAATATCCTGCCATCACCAGGGAGCGTATATACGGCCATGGCGATATTGCGCCTGGACGCAAGACTGATCCGGGACCGATGTTTGACTGGAATCGTTATTTGAAGTCTTGCTCCTAGGGCTTGCCTTGTGTCAGTCATGACCGTTACATTTAACAGTACAGAGGATAGAGAGCAGTTGGTATGAGCGAGATACTGATTATTGTTTTGCTGGCAATTCTGCTTGACCATCTGATTCCCGATCGTCAGGGCATCAAACCATTCGCCTGGTATCGGGATTGGGCGGAATCCATCGAAGAGCGTTTCAACGGCGGGAAACGCACGCACGGTATCGGCGCTGTCATGTTGGCGACACTTCCGATCGTAGCGGGCGTTATGCTGATTCATTACATTCTCGGGGAGCTCGGCTGGATATTGCGCGTTGCTTTCGATGTCGTGGTGCTTTATCTGTGTCTGGATGTACATCGCCTGGGTAAAACCGCGAATGCGATATCGAATGCCCTGGAGTCCGGTGAGCTGGGCGAGGCGGACGATAAACTGCGGGATCTGATCGGAAAAGGCGTTCCGGAAAGGACCGATGCGAATATCGCACGCGCCGCCGTTGAAGGCGTTCTTAAGCAGGGCAATTCGCTGATTGTATCGCCCATCTTCTGGTTCATTCTCCTGGGCCCCTTCGGTGCCGTGTTGCAACGGCTGAGCTGCATTCTCGATTCGCTTTGGGGCCATCGTTATGAACGTTTCGCCGAGTTCGGTTGGGCCGCAGCCCGCTTCGATGATTTAATGGGATGGGTACCGGCGCGCATCACGGCGCTCTCCTACGCGTTGATGGGCAGCTTCGAGGACGCGTTACATTGTTGGCGCCGGCGTGTCGGTGTGTGGTCGGATATTAACAGCGGTCCTTTGCTGGCCTCCGGTTTCGGCGCCATGCATATGCAGATTTGTGAAGCAGCTGAAGAGAGTGAATACGAAGAGAAAACATCCGACCTTACCGTCATCCCGGATGCCGGTCATGTGCAACGCGCCGTGGCGCTGGTCTGGCGGATGCTGCTGTTGTGGTTGGTGATCGGTATTTTGATGACCGGTGCGCATCTGATCGGTTTTATCACAGCCTGACTTCCCATCTCCTGTCTCATGTGGCCGGTTATGCGTCTGTTCCGCCATCGCTGTGCATATGCTAACGAGGTTCAATGAAGGAGTTGATTCTGGGTGGGGCGCGTTCGGGCAAAAGCGGTTTTGCCGAAAGCAGGGCGGAAGCGAGCGGAATGGCCGTGACCTGTATTGTCACCGCACAACCCAACGACCAAGAAATGGCTGCACGCATTCGCTACCACCGTGAGAAGCGCCCGCCACACTGGAAGGTTGTTGAGAAGCCTGTTTCATTAGCCACTACCCTGCAAACACTGGCGGCTCCCGATCGGTGTTTGCTGGTCGACTGTTTAACGCTGTGGCTCTCTAACACTCTGCATGCCGATCATGGCGATCCGGTGGTCGGTTCACCCGAATCGGTTTTCGCGCGCGAGCGGGAGGCACTGGTCGCCACGCTTCCTACGCTCGCGGGCTACATAATTCTTGTCAGTAACGAGGTGGGCATGGGCATTGTCCCGCTCGGGGAATTATCGCGGCGTTTCTGTGACGAAATCGGGAGGCTACATCAAGACCTGGGGGGACTCTGTGACAGAGTGACATTGATGGTCGCTGGCTTGCCACTCGTGGTGAAGGGGAATGCCGCATGAGTGCGAAATGGTGGCTGCGACCCATGGCCAGCCCCAGCGAGGCTCGCACACAGGCCGCGCGCCAGCGTCAAGGGCAGCTTACCAAGCCGCCCGGTTCACTCGGCGAACTTGAGACGATTGCAGTACGTCTTTGTGGATTGCAGGACCGTGACCGGCCCGGCATTGATCGTTTGCTTATCGTGGTGTTTGCGGCGGATCATGGCGTGGCCGAAGAAGGCGTATCGGCTTTTCCGCAGTCGGTTACCGTGGAAATGGTGCGTAATTTCTCACGTGGCGGTGCTGCGATCAGTGTGCTGGCGCGTGCGTTGAATGCCACGCTCGAGGTGGTGAATGTCGGTACGGCGGACGATCTCGGCCCGCTGCCCGGTGTCATCAACAGGCGCATTGCGCCCGGTACTGCCAACATACGTCATGCACCGGCCATGACGCCGCCGCAACTCGAAAACGCTTTGCAGATTGGCATCGAGGCCGCCGAGCGTGCCAGCGTTAACCGTATGGATCTTTTCATCGGCGGGGAGATGGGTATCGCTAACACTACGTCGGCCGGCGCCGTGGCTTGTGCCCTGCTGGGTATGGCCGGCGCCGCTTTGGCTGGACCTGGAACGGGTTTGGATGATGCTGGTGTGCGACACAAGGCACGTGTCATTGATGAAGCCATTGCCCGTCACGGTTGCGCGCGCGCCGATGTTCTGGGTGTGTTGCGTTGTCTCGGCGGTTTCGAAATCGCCGCCTTAACCGGTGCTTACCTTCACTGCGCCCAGATGGGCATCCCGGTGCTTGTCGATGGATATATTTCGACTGTCGCCGCGCTTTGTGCGCAACGTTTGAACGCCGACGTATCGGCGTGGTTTTTCTATGGGCACCATTCAGCGGAGCCGGGGCATCGATTTGTCATGGAAGCGCTCGGAGCACGCCCCTTGTTACATCTCGGCATGTGCTTGGGCGAGGGCAGCGGCGCGTCGGTGGCAGTGCCATTGTTGCGCATGGCCTGCCTGCTGCATAACCAGATGGCGACCTTTGCCGAGGCCGGTGTGTCAAGAGCGCTGGAATGACGCAGGCAGTCTCCACGTTATTCGATCTGTTGCGTCATGGTGAGCCCGTGGGCGGCAGAAAATATCGCGGTCAACTCGACGACCCCCTGAGTGAAAGGGGTTGGCGGCAAATGCGTGAAGCCGTCGGTGAACATTGTCCTTGGGACGTTATTCTGAGCTCGCCACTTTCCCGTTGTGCGGCATTCGCCCGGGAACTGGCTATCCGGCATGATCTGCCCCTCGAGATCGAGACGCGATTCATGGAACTGGGCTTTGGAGAATGGGAGGGACGTACGGCCACCGAGTTGCTTGAACGCGATCCGCAGTTGCTGACGCGCTTCTGGCAAGACCCGGTCAATCATGCGCCACCCGGCGGTGAAACCCTCGCGACCTTTCGGAATCGTATAAAAGACGCATTCGATGAGGCGCTCTCACGCCATGAAGGGCGGCATGTGCTCCTTGTCTGTCATGCCGGCGTCATACGATTGCTCGTCAGCCATGCGCTCGATATGCCACTGGATCGAATGTTTCGTATCGATGTGCCCAGTGCGGGAATAAGCCGTATCCGTATCGATGCCAACGGCACGGGCCCGTTGCCACGGCTGGTATTTCACGCCGGCCGGCTTTGAGCGATGCGTTATTTCTGGATCGCCTTGCAGTTCCTCACGCGCCTGCCGGCGCCACGTTCAACGTCAGCCAGCCCGGAAGATCGCGGTAGATCCGTGCTATTTTACCCCTTGGTGGGTTTTTTGCTGGGCGCGCTGATCGCGGGCATGCAGGCTTTGCTGACGTCAGCGGATGTCGGTTTGCAGTCGGCTTTGGTGTTGTTGCTGTGGGTGCTCCTTACCGGCGGCTTGCATCTCGACGGGCTCGCGGACAGCGCCGATGCCTGGGCGGGATCGCATGGCGATCGCGACAAGGCCTTGCGCATCATGAAGGACACGGCCAGCGGACCCGCCGGGGTTACCGCCGTGGTCTTGGTTTTGCTGCTTAAGTTCGCCGCCCTGTCGGTTTTGCTTCGTGAAAATGTTTGGATGAGTTTAGTGATGGCGCCGGTGCTCGGCCGTATGGCGATTGTATTTTTGTTTGCGAGCACGCCTTATGTCCGGATGGGAGGTTTGGGTGCTGACCACGCTATGCATTTACCGCGTCTCGCAGCCATTATTGTCTTGATTCTTATCGCGGCAGCTGTCATCGCACGGGGTGGAATAGGGCTGGTGGCATTGGCGGCGGGACTTGGTTTGTTGCTGATATTGCGGTTAATGATGGTAAAACGTCTGGGCGGCGCTACCGGCGATACACTCGGCGCCGCTTGCGAATTAATCGAGGCTGCCGTTCTGATGGCCATGGCCTTGGTGGTGAGCTAACGATGCGCATAGGAGAGATAAATTTGTCGCGCAAGAAACGGTTTCATTGTTTGACAGTATTGGGCATTTTTTTCTTTATCTCCTTATCGGCATGGGGCGTCGAAGTCGTTGACGATGCCGGCCGCATTGTTAAGCTAAAAATGCCTGCTAAGCGCATCATTAGTTTGGCCCCATACCTCACTGAAATTCTGTTCGCTGCCGGCGCCGGCTCAGCGCTTGTTGGAACGGTGAATTACAGCGATTATCCAAAGCAAGCTTTGCAGATTCCACGCGTCGGTAATTACGATAGCTTCGATGCCGAGCGCATCTTGGCGTTAAAACCGGATCTTGTTGTTGCCTGGCAGAGCGGAAATCCCACGGTGCAAGTGGAGCGTTTAAGAAATCTCGGTTTGACTATTTATTTGGGCGAACCGCGCGTCTTCGAAGACGTGCCGAGCAACCTCGAACGTTTGGGAGAACTGACCGGCACCGCGCGCACCGCCCAACAGGCCGCAACGGCTTTTCGACAGCGCTATACGCGTCTTCAACACCGCTATGCCAGTCGTCCCATGGTGAGTGTGTTTTATGAAATATGGAATCAACCGCTGATGACCGTGAATGGCGAGCATTTAATCAGCCGTATGATGCAGCTATGTGGCGGTCGTAACGTATTTGCCGAATTAGCGCCCCTGGCGCCGGTGATCGATCTTGAAGCGGTACTTAAAGCCGATCCTGAGGCGATTATTGCGAGCGGTATGAATGAGAAGTCGCCGGAGTGGCTGGAGGATTGGCGCCAATACCCTTTGCTGCGAGCGGTTCGAGGAAACAATTTATTTTTTATTCCCCCCGATTTGATGCAGCGTAACGGTCCACGTATCCTGGAAGGAGCCGAGCAAGTTTGTCAGAATCTAGAGCAGGTGCGGACCCGGCGCGCAAAACATTAGCGGTTTTTCCCCGGTTGCCACAGGACGTCGCCGCGACCGGCGCGGGCATTCAGTACACGTGCCATGACAAACAACAAGTCGGAAAGACGATTCAGGTATTTCGCCGCTACGACATTGATTTTCTCCACTTCGCTCAGGGCATGCGTGCGTCGCTCTGCGCGGCGGCAAATCGCCCGCGCCAGATGGCACGTGGCCGATGTCTGGGATCCTCCCGGTAGGATGAATTCCTTGAGTGGTGATAAGCCGGCATTCAATTGATCCAGGGTTGCTTCGAGGCGCTCGACCTGGGCTTCCGTGATGGCCGTCCGCCCCGGGATGCTAAGTTCGCCGCCCAGATCGAAGAGTTCGTGTTGGATGTCGGTGAGAGGCGCCTGGATATCTTCCGGGACATCCTGTGTCAGCAATATGCCGATGACGCTGTTGAGCTCATCCACCGCGCCCATGGCTTCCACACGCGGACTGGTTTTTTTCACGCGCGCGCCATCGCCCAAGCCCGTGGTGCCGTCGTCTCCCGTGCGCGTATAAATTTTGGAAAGGCGATGTCCCATGTTCAGTTTTCCACCAGCCGGTAGATAACGGGCAATTGCATATCCACGCCGCGGCCGTTAAGCCAGAGCGACGCTCCGGCAAGATGGCCGAGCCGGCTCAGGGAGTTTAACGCCGAATGATCCAGAACGGCATAGCCGGAGCTGCGCTCAACGCGAAGTTTATCGAGATGTCCGTCGGATTCCACGCGCAATCTCAATAGCACGGTACCCTCCCATCCATGTTTGCGCGCCTGTGGCGGATATACCAGGTAATGCGAAAGACGGGTTTGCAATTTTCCTAGCAGTTGGTTGCGCAGTTCAGTGCTCATGGCGGCGGCCGTTTCCTGTTCCGTCTCCCGGGCGGTTTCCACGATCGATGAAGCGGGCTGGAACGCGAGGTGTGTTTCAGGGTGGATAGCGTGGAGGATATTATTTGCCTCCTGCCCGGGTGGTTGTGAAATTGATGTCTTTCCCGGCCCCGTCTGTAAAGGATGCATTGAATTCTCAATCCTTACATCCAACACACGCTGTCCGAGATCAGGCAGAGACAGGTTGCCGTCCGATTTGTCCATGCCGAGCAGAAAGATAAAATGTAGCCCGGACGACAACAGCAGAAATCGCGCCAACGAAACAGTATGAAGGGGCCGGATCATGTTCAGAAATCCCTCCCCAGGGAAAATGAAAAAAATCTTTCGGGCAGGGGATAGGCGTTGTAGATGCTTGATGAGCTGGTGCTGCGGACTCCGTAATCGAATGCTTTTCTGTTGAACAGATTGTTGACGGCCGCCTGCCATTTCCAGGCATCGATTTTTCTCATGAGCTTGATATCCACTGTCGTAATGGCCGGAATTTTCTGGAAGGTATTGGTTTGATCGTTGTCAAAGTGCTTCTCCCCGGTATAACGTGCTGCCGCTGAGACTGTCAGTTTCCGGTTTGAAGCCCAGGAATAGGCGAGACTGCCTGTATTTTGCGACACCAGCGGCACTTCATTGCCGGCGAAGGTACCGGAGCGGAAGGTGGAGCGCGTGTAGGCGTAATCCGCTGTTACGCGCGAACTTTCCGTTATCCGTTTCTCGGCTGACACGGTCATGCCATGGCGGCGCGTGGGGTCGAGATTTTCATTGGCGAACGTGGCAGAATTGAAGTGAATTTCATTGCGAAAATTCATGCGATAAATGCCAACCCCGAGACGCGTGTCGCCTTGAGCGTAGTCTGCGCCCAGGTCGAGACTTTCCGCCGTCTGCGGTTTCAGGGGAGAAAAGGTCTGAAGAAAGCTGTTTGAATCCGTCTGGAAGAATTCATCAATGGTGGCAAATCGTACACTGCGCCCTATCTTGCCGAAAATCGACAGTGTCTCATTGAGCCGGTGACGCAGGCCCATGTCGAGGATGTGTTCCGTATCGGAGCTTTTGCGCTCCGGCGCGCCACTTCCAAAAGCGCCGCCAGGAGCGCCCGGATTAAAGTCATCATGGGCCTGCATTTTCACCCGCTGCCATCGACCCCCCAGTGTCAGCAGAGACCGATCGCTGATTTCGCTGGTGTCTTGTCCGTAGACGGCAAGACTTGTTTGATTCACATCCAACCGGTGAATCGGAGTGCTCGCAGTGGAGGGGTTCAATGAGCGATCGGAATCGTATTGCGAATGATAATAATCGACACCCGTGACGAGAGTTCCCGGCCGGTCAAACAAGCGATGGCGAATTTTCAAGCGCGGTGTGAGCGAGACGGTGGCAAGGTTGGTGTCATAGTAATTGGCAAAAGCTCCGCCGAAGGCATAATCATCAAAGAATGCTTTCTGATTTTTTTTGCGGTAACCCAGATCAATAATCAGTTCCTGATCTGCTGACAAGAAGTGGCTGTGACCCATTGTCAGGGAACCGCCATTCTGGTTGGCATAATCGCGGGGACGACTTGTTCCACGACGGTCATTGTTCAGCTCATCAACCCCGGCGCCGGGATCAACACGGCGTTCCCCGGGAAGGCGTACGCTCTGGTCGTCTGCTCCCAGTTTGAGAAACCACTCACCCCTGTCGTGGAACCAGCGCAGGTCGGTCTGGAGATTATTTTGCTTCAGTTCATTATTGCGGCGGTAGCCGTCTGCATTAATGCTGCTCACAAAGGCATTCGCCGCAAATAAATCCTGACCATGGCTGAAGGCGGCGTCCAGTCGGTGTGATTGATGAGACTCAAGGGAAGCGATAATACTGCCGGAAGTTCCACGGCGCCCCGGTTGTTTGGTGATGATGTTGATGGCGCCCCCTGCCGCCCCGTCGCCATAGAGCACTCCACCGCCCCCACGGATGATTTCAATGCGTTCGATGCTTTCCACTGGGATAGCCGCGAAATCCACGGCAGAGAGGTCGATGTCATTCAACCGGCGGCCATCGAGCAGGATGAGCGTATTCTGAGTGGAGGCCGCACCGAAGCCACGCATGTCAACCGTGGCGCGCGCGGCATGGTTTCCATACAGGCTGCGCGTAGCAACGCCGGCTTCCAGTGCCAGCAGTTCCGGAAGCGTTGATGCCGGGCTGCGAGAGATACTTTCTGCCGTGATCACGCTTACTGATGCTGGCAAGCGTGCGTTGTCATCCGTCATGCGAGTAGAGGTGACAATCACGGCTGGGTGTTCCAAAGTCGTGGCAGCCATCGCATAAAAGGGGAAAGTACAGATGGCGAATGAAACGTTAAGAATATAAAAAGCTGACTTCATGAATTTCCTCCGCAAACCGCACGCACCCGCGCGGTGGTTGATCAGGAAGTGCGGAGGATGGAAAAGCGGAATGCGAAGGCCATTGCCGCCCGGGCCGCCCTCCGCGACACCCTAATGGGTTGTGCTTCAGGCCGGTCTCCGGGCTCACGAGTGGAGTGACGAGAGTCACTCTTGGCGAATCGCCTTCCCGTCGCCGTCAATTGCCTGGGCAATTTAACGATCGGACAGTGGCGGTTGATTCGCCCGAAAGAGTCCAAGGAAGGACTCTTTCAACATACACACTCGTTTACCGTTGCGGGGGCAGCGCCGGGATGGTTCATCGCGGAATCTCGAGGAACGCACCGGCTTCCCGTTTCATTTCCCGAAACGACAGTTACGGGAAACACCTGAAGCTGATGAACTGCAAACTCTGATGCACTATAGGTAGAGGAAAGAAATGTGTCAATGACTTTCAAAGATTGCCGGAAATCGTGAAACAAATCACCAGGAAAGAGAGCGATGCAAATAATTATTTTTTTCACAGCACCAGAAATAAAAAAGCCGGCCCGAAGGCCGGCTTTGAAATTTCAGATTGACAGCTAAAACTATCAGCCTTATTTCTTTTCCGGAGCCGCAGGGGCAGTTGGGGCAGCAGGCGCCGCCGCATCCGCCGGCTTAGCGGCATCCATCGCAGGAGCGGCCGGGGCAGTCGTGGTTGCCGGCGCCGGCACCGCTGCCTTTTTCTCACAGGCAGCAATTGCCGTCATGGACAACAGGGTGGCCAGCAGAATCGTGTACTTTTTCATATAAATTACGTTTCCTTGTTGAGGTGTGGATGATTTACCGTGAATGGGAAAATGGCTGTTTAAGCTCTAAATCTTGCAGCCGGTTGCTATTTTACTCAAATTATTAAAATTTTCATTGCTGTTATTGCATGCCAGGATTAATTGGCATGCCTGCCCAGCCAAAGGCCGGGGACTATTCAGGAAGCAAGTCGCGGGGCGCCATAAAACAGCCCTTGGGCGGTATTAATCCCGATGGCTTGCAGGGCTCGTTCAGTGGCGGCGTCTTCCACGCTTTCAGCGATGGTTTTCATGCCAAAAGAGGTCGCCAGCTCGTGAATATGCGTGACAATCTTGTGATCGGATTCATTGCGCAGCATGCCGCGCACAAAAGATCCCTCAATCTTGAGGTAATCCGGGCGGAATAAGTTAAGGAAGTTATAGGTAGAGTAACCGCTGCCGAAGTCGTCGAGGGCCAGTTTGCAGCCAAGAGCACGCAGGGTCTGGATGTCCTCATGCAGCCCGTCGCTCAAGGGGATCGTTTCACGTTCTGTGATTTCGATCGTAATCGAGCGTCCTTCGTCGCAGGCCGGTTTGAGCAGGTCACTCAGCTCCCCCACGAAGTCCTTGTCATTGAAGGAGGAAATATCCACATTCAGGAACAGGGCATATTCCGGCGGAGTCAGCTTCAGGGCCTGGGCGATGATGTGCAGATCCACTTCTCGTGTCAGCCCCAGCTCCTCCGCCACCGTTATGAAATCCTTGGCCTGGATGACGAGGCCATCGACGCGCATGCGTGCCAGGACTTCATAGGCCACGGGCTCGCCATTTTTGAGGTTACAGATGGGTTGGAACGCGGGATGGATGTGTCCCTGTTCGAGTGCATTTCGCAACTGGAAGCCTTGACTGAAAATAGACATCACCGCGCGGCTGATATCCGGTGACAGTACTTCGATACGATTACGTCCGCGACGCTTGCTGTGATACAGCGCGACGTCAGCCGCGCTCACCAGGTCCTGGGCATTAGCGCCATGCGTTGGCGCTTCGGCCACGCCCATGGACGATTGGAGCTGCATGTGCCCGACCGGCAACGGAATGCGGGTTTCACTGATGCGGTCGTGCAGCTTTTGGGCAATGCGCGTGGCATTTTCAATGTCGGTATTTTTTAGCACCATGGCAAATTCATCGCCCGCGAGACGCGCGATATAGTCATTGCGTCGGACCTGTTGCTTGAGCAGTTGCGCGGTAGCACGCAGCACCTCGTCACCGAAAGGGTGGCCGTAGGTATCGTTAATGAATTTGAACCCGTCGAGATCAATCAACAACAAACATACGGGCAAAGTCTTCGGCAGGTGGTCGGACAGGATGACTTCCAGCTGGCTGTCGAAGTGTCGTCGATTGTAGAGACCCGTCAGAGGATCGGTGACGGACAGATGATAGAGCTCGTCCTGATATTTGGTGAGCAGGTGGTTAAGCTCGACGCTCTTGGTCACATCGCCGAGCGTGCCGATGATGCCGGTGAAGTTTCCGGCCGAGTCGGTCTGGGCATCGGCGTCGAGACTCATCCACAGGCGCTTGCCGTCTGCCGAACGTAGTGAAATTTCGCGGTTTTTCTCGTGCAGGCGTGGCAGCGCCGGCGGGTCAAAATCGCGTATGGCGTCCTCGTCTACCAGAAAATCGCCGAAAGGTTTGCCGAGCGAGTCGTCCGCGGCAAAGCCGGTCAATCCTTTCCAGGCCGGATTGAGAAACACAATGCGTCCGTCGGCGTCGAGCTCAAACAGGATTTCGTGCATGCTGTTGACGAGTTTGCGCAGCCGCGTGTCGCTGTATTCGAGCAGCTCGCGTGTTTCCTCAAGGCTTTGAATGTAATGGCGCAGGGTTGCCGAGCCTTCGGTGAAGGACTGATTGAGTTCCTGGATCTCGCGGCTCCCGGAGTCAATGAGTTTAGTGCGTGGATGCCAGTTGCCGTGGGCGAATTCGCGCGCCCATTCCATTAGCGGCCGTAGCGGCGCGGTGAAACGGGTCAACAATAGATAAACCAGCAGAAAAACCACGGCCAGCAAAACGGCGGCCAGGATAACGCCGACCATGACTACATTCCGAATGTTCTGATTGAGCGGTGCGTTGGATAATACCGCTTCGATCCGGCCAACTTTCGCGCCATTGACGATAACGTCCGAGACGAGCAGCGGTGTTGTTTTGGTGGCGTCAGAAAGTGTCCGTGCCAGCCAACTGGCCGGTTCCGTATTGCCTTCGTGTCCGTAGAGAAGTGAGCCGCCACCTCCGTCGATAATCCGAATGGAAGCGATCGCCGGGTCGTCGGCAATCTGGCTCATGTATCGGTCGAGGCCGACGATGTCGTAGCTCGCGACCATGCTGCGGATCGCCGGCTCCACCAGCACCATGAGTTTCTGCGCCAATTGCTGCTGAGTCCCGAAATGGGTCTGCGCTGCCTGACGGGCAAAGACCGCGGTGACGACGGCGGCGGTGAGCAACAGCAGGAAAGAGAAAGTGACAGCTATCCGGTTGCGCAGGGTTCGCGGCAGCCACGGCAGGCGGATCATTACCGAACCACCGGGAAAAGAGAGAGTAAAGAACCGTCAGGGAGCCAGTGCTCCCGCGGGTTTTCCGGCAGACGACTTAGCACCAAGGCATGTGTCCTATCGTTATATTAAGTGCCGCTGCGAGTGGCGGAAAGTATAACGGCCGGTCCTTGATTAATCCACACCGCCCGACGGTCGTTACGCCGGCAAAAACCAGCTGGTGACATCGTCACGGATTTCGCGCAAACGGCAGTGGTACAGCCGTTCGAGATTGGGGCGATTCAGCAATTCGGACAACGGACCATGCAGACACTCGCCATTGTCGAACAGCAGCATGCCATGCGTGCCGAAGCGTAATGCCAGGTTGACGTCATGCAGCACGAAAAGGTTGAGATGCCCCGGCCGGTGTGCACGATCCGCCAGCAAGTCCAGCATCTGAACCTGATGCCGCAGGTCGAGATGATTAATCGGCTCATCCAGCAGGCAGATGGGCGCGTCCTGCGCCAGCAGGGTGGCGATCTCTACCCGCCGCCGCTCGCCGCCGGAGAGTGTCGCCAGTGGACGCCGGTCCAAGCCGTTCAAACCAACGGCATCCAGCGCGGCTTCAGCCGCGCGGTAATCCTCTGCGCCCTCCCATTGCCAACGATCGAGATGCGGGTAGCGACCGGTCAATACCGTTTCAATGACTGTCGCGGGAAATCCTGACTCCATATCCTGAAACAGCACGCCGAGACGCTGTGCGCGGGTGCGGGCCGGAATCTTGTTGATCTCCCCGTTGTCGAGACTGACCGTGCCTGTCTCTGGCGCGCGCAAGCCGGCAAGCGTATGCAACAGAGTGGTTTTTCCGCTGCCGTTAGCGCCCAGCATTACCCAGTTCTCACCGGCTTCCAGACTGACATTCAGGTTGGCGCACAAGGTACGTCCGGCGATCCTCAGCGTCAGATTTTGAGCACGCAGCATCAGCGTGAGCGGATCAGAAGAAAAAGAAAGGCTGGAACACCCAGCAAGGCGGTGATGACCCCGACAGGGAGCTGTACAGGGGCAACCCAGCTGCGCGCGATGGTATCGGCGATCGTCAGAAATCCGCCGCCGAGCAGCACACAGGCCGGCAACAGAAAGCGGTGATCCGAGCCGGCCACCAACCTTAATATATGGGGAATCACCAGGCCCACGAAACCCACGCTGCCGGCGAGCGTAACTGCCATGGCCGTCAATAGTGAAGCGACCAGGTAAATGATGTAGCGCAAGCGCGCGGGGTTTGCCCCCAGCGCGGCAGCGGTGTTCTCGCCACGTAACAGAAGATTGAGTGCCCGGGCGAACCAAAGCGAGACGGCGAGTCCGGCCAGCAGCGCCAGCAGCGCCATGGCAGGTTGCGTGGCGTAACTCAGATCGCCAATCAACCAGAAGAGCATGCCCTGTACTTGTGCCACGGGCGCCAGCGCCAATATCAGGCTGATCAGTGCGCCCCAGCCCGCCGCGACCACCACGCCGGTAAGCAGCAGTCGATTCTGTGTCCAGACAGAACCCAGGCGACTCAATCCGAAAACGATGAGCATCGACAGCAACGCGCCCAAGAAGGCATTTCCACGCACCCACCCGATGCCGAGACCACCCAGCATGGAAAGCAGCGCGGCGACGGCCGCGCCGCCCGAGATGCCGAGCACATAAGGGTCCGCGAGCGGATTGCGCAACAGCACTTGCAGTAAGGCGCCCGAAAGCGCCAGCAAGCCACCGACGGCGAAAGCCGACAGGGCGCGTGGCAGGCGCAGCTCGTGAATGACCATGTATGACATTGCGTTGTCGGAATTGCCGCGCAACGCGAGCCACAGTTCTTGCGCGCTGATATTCAGGCTGCCGTGGGATAGCGCGAACCACAGGGCTAGTGGCGCCAGCGCCAGCAGGATCAGCATTGTCAGCAGGCGGTGGCTCATGGGCGATTCGCTCAGCGCAGGGGCAGAATCTGCCAACCGCGCCGCTGCGCCTCGCGCCGCAGGATATCGTCGGGATTGACTGCCACCGCGTGGTCGACGATGGAAAGCAACGGCAAATCGTTGTGCGAATCGCTGTAGAACCAACTGTCCTGCAACGTCTGTCCTTGTTCCTGCATCCAGCTTTTCAGCCGCGTGACCTTGCCTTCGCGGTAGCAGGGTGTGCCCGCGACCCTGCCCGTGAAACGTCCGTCGCGTTCCTCCGGCTCGGTGGCGATCAGGTGTGGAATATCGAACTCCCAGGCGATCGGCGCCGTGACGAAGCGATTGGTCGCGGTGATGATGACGAGCGTGTCGCCGTGCGCACGGTGCAAGTTCACGAGCGCACGGGCGGCGGGCGTGATCATGGGCAGAACTTTGGCCTGCATGTATTGCCGGTGCCAGCCATCGAGCGTGGCGCGGTCGTGTTGCGCCAGCGGACGCAGGGCGAATGCGAGAAACTCCATGATGTCGAGCGTGCCGGCCTGATACTCGGCGTAATAGCGTTCGTTTTCACGTTCATACTCCTCGCCATCCACAATGTGGTTGTCGATGAGGTAGCGCCCCCAAGCGTAGTCGCTGTCGCCACGCAACAAGGTATTATCGAGGTCGAAAATCGCGAGACTCAAGAATTAATTCCTGTTTAATGAATTTGAACCGTCAAGGATGCCAAAAACTTCAAGGCTGAGAGAATATATTTCATTTCGGAAAGAATGTCTGTTCTGGCAGCAGGTGCTGCAAGTCCCAGAGGTAGACATTCGCATCGTCGGAAGTCGAGGCCAGATAGCGCCCGTCGGACGAAAGACTAACGGCAGTTCCGCAGAGTTCATGCGGCTGGAAACGTTTCAGGACATTGCCGGTTTGCGCATCCAGTATGTATACGGCGCTGTCGGTTTGCCGGCCGATGCTGGCGAGGCTCCGGCCATCGCGGTTGAAGCTGATGGACTTGACGATGCCATGATGCTCCGTGGGCAGAATAGTGAGCGATTCGTCGGCCAGCCGCCAGCGGAACAGCTTGAACCAGCCACTGCCCATGAGGAAATTCCCATCGGGCGCGAAGGCCAGGTCCTGCGCATCTGTTGGCGGAGACGGCAGCGGTCGTGGTTGTTCTTCCAGACGCCAATAAAAGACCCGCCCATCCGTGCCGCCGGAAGCCAGTTGTCGGGTGGAAGGGTGGTAGGCCACGGCGCGCACCGCGCCGCGGTGAAGCGACAGATCGTGAATGAGAAAAAAATCGGTCAACCGCCAGAGGCGCACATGTCCGTCGCTGTGCCCCGTGATGACCAAGGCGCTGGCTTCATCGACATCCATGTCGGTGATCGGGGAGGGCGTGACAAAGCGTTTGAGCAGAGTGCCGTCGCGCGTCCAGCGCGCCAACACACCATCGTAAGCCGCGGACAGTATTTCACGATCATGGTTGAGGAATTGCAGCCCTTGGAGCGAGCCAGCGTGCGCCGCCCAGCCGGCGACCTCTTTTCCTTCCGGCAAGGTCCACAGGCGTATGCGCCCCTCCGAGCCGCCTGAGGCGAATGTCTTCGATTCGCTGCCAAAGGCGAGCGCATAGCCGTTGTTGTGAACGTCCCGTAGGACCACATTGGCGGGAACGCGGGGTGTCGACACGCATCCGACCAGTGCCAGTCCGGCCATCATCCATACAATACCGGCGAACCGCCGTCGACCCAATGCCGCATTGCTGTCACGGCGGCTTCGTGGAAAAATCATGCGCATTGATTTGGAATATTCCGATTTTGACGGGATTGTAATGATAGACGAACACGGTTACCGCCCCAATGTGGGCATTATTCTATGCAACCGCCTGAACCAGGTTTTCTGGGCACGGCGTTGTGGCCAGGATGGCTGGCAGTTTCCGCAGGGTGGTGTCCGGCCCAAAGAGCCGATTAACGAGGCCATGTACCGCGAATTGCGTGAGGAAGTGGGCCTGTCGCCGTCGCACATTGAAATACTGGGCCGCACCCGTGACTGGTTGCATTACGACATACCCGACAATTTTCGCCGTCGCCATCCACACAGTGCGTTCCGGGGCCAGAAGCAAATCTGGTATTTGTTGCGTTTGGTCGGAAAGGACCAGGATGTGCGGCTCGATTTGTGCGAGCGGCCCGAATTCGATGAATGGCGCTGGATCGAATACTGGAGCGCGCTGGAGAACATCATCAGTTTCAAGCGCCAGGTTTACCAGCAGGCCTTGGCTGAGCTTGAACCGCTTTTGTCTTCCCTGAATACGCACGGCTGAGGAATACGCGGCGCATGTTACCAGCCGCTGCACGCCCTTCCGCCCGTTATCGTTCCGTTACCGTTGTCTCCATTCTGGCGTTTGTGCTGCTGGGTTTTTTTTCGTTCGGCCGCCTCCCCATCGATCTTCCTCCATCACGCGATGCACCGCGCCTGAACATCCATGTTTCCGTGCCGGGCCTGACCACTCCGGCGATTGAGAAAGAGCTGATGCTCCCGCTCGAGTCTGCGCTCGCAGATCTACCGGGTGTGGTCGCCATGGAGTCAACCGCTGCCTCGGGGAGCGTCAGCATCGATCTGCGCTTGAATCATCGTCGCGATATCGATGCCGTGCAACGCCATGTCATGTCGCGCCTGGAGCGTGACAGAACTTCCTGGCCGGCATCCATCGATCCACCAGCAGTTACGTGGATTGATTATTCTTCAGCAAGCATGGAATTCAATCTGATATCCAGAACGCATGACTCACTGGCATTGCGTGACTGGGCCGAAGCCGGGTTTGCCAGGCGCTTGCGGGAATTACCGGGTGTTGCCACGGTGGATATGGCGGGTGGCACCGTGCGCGAAATTCTGGTCATGCCGGATCAGCGGCGACTGGCCGGCTACGGACTTTCATTCGAGGATCTCCTGCAAGCGATCCGGAAAAATCCCGAGGTGGGTTCTCACGTCAGTCAGTCGCCGGTGAAGAAGCGAAACCGGCGTGATCCCATGCTGTCGGGAAGCTTGGCGGCGTTGGCGGCGGTTCCCGTCATTTTGCCTGACGGTGAGAGCATTCAGCTCTCGGAGGTGGCCGAGCTGGTGCCGAACCAGCTGGCAAATCCGGTACCGGTGCGCGTGGACGGCGCGGAGACCGTCAAGGTGACGGTGCACAAGCAGGCGCCATCGGCGCTGTCGGATGTCGTCGGGGAACTTCGGTCGCATGTGGACTGGATGCGTGCGAACCGATTAATACCCGATGGTATCGAGATCCAGTCCTTTTCCGGACATTTCGACGATGCACGACGCCCCCTGAGAAAAATAGCCTACGCGTTTCTCATCGGTTTTATTCTGGTTCTGTTCACAGTACATCTACTGTGGGGCCGAGGGCGGCGCACCCTGATGCTCGGTGTGATTACCGTGGCTTCGTTGCAGGGTGTATTCATCACGATGGCGTTATCGGGCATGGCGCTCGATGTCATGATGCTGGGAGCTTTGGTGCTGGGCACGGGACTTTATGGCGGCAGTGTCATGCTGATGTTTGAAGGAAAATCCCGGTCTGTACTTGCGCCAGTCAATAGCGTCCGTCCTGTGGTCGCGGCGGCGATGGCCTTGGTGGCGGCGCTTGTTCCGGTATGGTTTGTGGGTGGTGAACTGAGTGCGCTCTACCGTGAGTTTGTTAGCGTATTTGCCGGCGCCTGGCTGCTGGCCGCGCTGCTGGCATGGTGGCTGGTACCGGTGTTCGATACGCGCCACCGTGGTGGAAAAGCCCAGTGGAACGCGGCCGTCAGCCATGCCATGGCCCGCATGCGCCGCTTATATGAAGGCCTGCTGCGTCGCCTGTTGCAAAGGACTGTGTTGTGGCTGGCGGTGTCCTCGGTGACGGTTGCTGTATTGGGGCCTGTTCTTTTTGTGAAAATCCGCGAAGCTCCCGCGCAAAATGGATCGTCTGGACAGGAGCTTGTCCTGCGCGTTCAGGGACCGGAAGGCGCCGGTTTATTGGCGCTTGCCGATGATGTTGTGCGGCGACTGGGGTCATTGCCTGAGTTACGCCAAGTGAAACATTCGTCACAGGCCGTCCGGGAAGAGCTGATGATTCATATCAATGAAGAGCGCGCGCGTGAACTCGACGTGGACATTGCCGGGATCGGCAGGGCATTGGCCATCGCCACGACCGGAATTCCGGCTGGAAGTTTTCGCGATGCAGACCATCTCTATAATGTACGCATGCGCCTGCCGGCTGAAGATGCGGGCAGTGTTGCCACGGGAAAGATTTTACTTCTCGGTGAGCTCGAGAATCGTCCCGCCGTGCACTTGCGTGATATCGCCACGCTGGAGCGGGCTGTCGTGCCGGCGCAGATTCGCCATCTCAACGGGAAACCGGTGATCGAGGTTATCGCCCAGATCGCCAGCGAGCCCTCGTTCGATCAGGTCATAAAAAAAGTGAACGCGGCGCTCGACAGCATGAAATTGTCATCCGGTTATCGACTTTTTTTCGGGCGCAGCGGAGTAAGCGCGCAGATGAACCGGGGGCTGATAGCGCAGGGTATATCGGTTTTGTTGATTATGCTTGTGACGACATGGCTTTATCGCTCGTTGCGTCTCGGACTGCTTATATCGCTAACGGCAGTTGTCACGCTGGTCGGCACGGGCGCCGCGCTGTTGGCTTTTGGCATGCCAGTGTCGCCACCGGTGTGGTTAGGCGCATTGTTGCTGCTTGGTATTTCGGCGGGCCATGCCACCGCGCTGGTGGCGCGATGTGAAGCGCAATCGCCAGACTTGCCTTTGTTGCGACGACTGCAACAGGCCGCCCGATATCAGTTTGGTCCATTATTCACCATGGTCCTGACGGCGATCTTGGGCATGTTGTCTTTGATGTGGATCAATGGCAGCGCTTCTGTCTTGCATACACTTATTATTGTTCTGGTCACCGGTTTGCTAGTTTCGTTGCTGGTAAACTTATTGTTGACTCCGCTGCTGTATTGGCTGGTTTCGCGCAAGGAACAAATTCCCCTGCAACCGCGTCAATAGGTACAAGTTGTTATCTGTTAGAATCCCGCGTTCATATTTTTTGATTTATCGGAGGACCCCGTGACCCACCTTCCCCGCCGTCTCTTCCTCAAGAACACGCTCGCCACCGCCGTCTTGGTCGGTGTCGGCAGCACCGGCCTGTTCC
>NZ_JANLGY010000014.1 GCF_024653915.1 Sulfuricaulis sp.
GATCAACCCCATCGCCATGGAACAGGGCCTGCGCTTCGCCATTCGCGAAGGCGGCCGTACCGTGGGCGCGGGGGTGGTGGCGAAGGTGATTGAATAGGATTCGAGCAATACGACATGGCTAACCAGAAAATACGCATCCGTCTCAAGGCCTTCGATCATCGTTTGATCGACCGCTCTGCCGCGGAAATTGTCGACACGGCGAAGCGCACGGGCGCGCTCGTGCACGGCCCGATCCCGTTGCCGTCGAAGGTGGAGCGTTACACGCTCAACCGCTCGCCGCACTGTGACAAGAAATCGCGCGACCAGTTCGAGGTGCGCACGCACAAGCGGATCATGGATATCATCGAGCCCACGGACAAGACCGTGGACGCACTGATGAAACTCGACCTCGCCGCCGGCGTGGACGTGGAAATCAAGCTTTCCTGAGACTAGAACATGGCACTCGGACTCGTAGGCAGAAAAATTGGCATGACCCGCTTGTTCACGGCGAGCGGTGAAGGCACGCCCGTCACTGTGCTGGAAGTGACTGCCAACCGCGTCACGCAGGTGAAGGACGAGGCGAATGACGGTTATCGCGCGGTGCAGGTAACCATTGGCAAGCGTCGCGCGGACCGCCTGACCAAGCCGCAAGCGGGCAAGTATGCCAAGGTCGGTGTCGAACCAGGTCGCGGGCTGTGGGAATTCCGCCTGGCCGCCAATGAAGGCGCCGATCTTAAGACCGGTGCTGAGATCAAACTGGATCTCTTCCAGGTGGGCCAGCATGTGGATGTGCAGGGCACTTCAATCGGTAAAGGCTTTGCGGGCGTTATGAAGCGTCATCACTTTGCCGGCGGGCGCGCCAGTCACGGTAACTCGTTGAGCCACCGGGTCCCGGGCTCGATTGGCCAGCGCCAGACGCCGGGCCGCGTGTTTCCGGGAAAAAAGATGGCCGGCCATTTGGGCGACGCCACGGCCACCTGTCTTAATCTCGAAGTGATGCAGATCGATGCCGAGCGTAACCTGCTCATGGTCAAAGGCGCGGTTCCCGGGCCCAAGGGTCAGGACGTGATGATCCGCCCGAGCGTCAAGATGAAAGCCAAAGCCGCCAAGGCGGGGAAGTAAGGAACGGACATGAAAGTGCAATTAATGAGCGGTACGGGATCAGCGTCGGAACTTCAGGTATCCGATGCGGTATTTGCCGCGGCCTACAACGAACCGCTGGTGCATCAGGTGGTGGTGGCCTATCAGGCGACCGGCCGGCAAGGCACGCGCAAGCAGAAAACCCGTTCCGAAGTGCGTGGCGGTGGCAGAAAACCGTGGCGCCAGAAGGGCACCGGCCAGGCGCGCGCGGGCACCATCCGAAGCCCCTTGTGGCGCGGCGGTGGCAGGACTTTCCCGGCCTCGCCGGACGAGAATTTTACTCAGAAGGTCAACCGCAAGATGTACCGCGGCGCCCTGCGCTCGATTTTGTCCGAGTTGCTGCGCCAGGGGCGGCTGGTGACGGTGGCCGAGTTCAAGATGGATCAACCCAAGACCAAGACGCTGGTGGATAAGCTCAAGAAGCTCGAGACACCGGATGTGCTGATCGTGACCGACGCGCTCGACCAGAATCTGTCGCTGGCGGCGCGCAACCTGCCGGACGTGGACGTGCGCATGGTAAGCGCCGCCGATCCGGTGAGCCTGATCCGTCATGCGAAAGTCATTCTGACGCAAGGCGCGGTCAAGAAATTCGAGGAGATGCTGGCGTGAGCACGAGTGAAGAAAAGTTGTTTCACGTAATTCTCGCACCGCACATCTCCGAGAAGAGTACGCGCTTGGCCGATAAGCACCGGCAGATGGTGTTCAAGGTGCGTCCTGATGCTACCAAGCCCGTGATCAAGCAGGCGGTGGAAAAGATGTTCAACGTCCAGGTGGAATCTGTGACGGTGACGAACGTGCTGGGCAAGTCCAAGGGCGGACGCAAGGCCGGCCGTCGACAGGACTGGAAGAAGGCCTATGTGCGATTGAAGCCGGGTCAAGACATCAATTTTGTCGGACAGCAATAAAGATTAAAGATTAAGGAATTCAGGCAATGGCACTAGTCAAAATGAAACCGACGTCCGCAGGTTCGCGCGCCATGGTGCGGGTGGTGAAATCCGATCTGCACAAGGGCGCCCCCCATGCACGCCTGCTCGAAAAGAAGAATCGTGGTAGTGGTCGTAACAATCTCGGCCGAGTAACGACGCGCCATCAGGGCGGTGGGCATAAGCAGCATTACCGTATTATCGATTTCAAGCGCGACAAGGATGGCGTTCCGGGCCGTATCGAGCGTCTGGAATATGATCCGAATCGCAGCGCGAATATTGCCTTGGTGCTGTACGCCGACGGCGAGCGCCGTTACATCATCGCTCCCAAGGGCGTAGAAGCCGGAACTGAAATCCAGTCTGGCGCGGATGCCGCCATCAAGCCGGGGAATTGCCTCCCCCTGCGCAGCATTCCGGTCGGCAGCACGGTGCATTGCGTGGAGCTCAAGCAGCGCAGCGGGGCCCAACTTGGGCGAGCCGCGGGCGCCGGCATACAATTGGTGGCGCGCGATGGTGACTATGCCCAGCTGCGGCTGCGTTCAGGAGAAGTGCGCAAGGTGCATGTCGACTGCCGCGCTGTCATTGGCGAGGTTGGCAATGCCGAGCACTCTTTAAGAAAGCTGGGTAAGGCAGGAGCCTCGCGCTGGCGCGGTATCCGTCCGACGGTGCGTGGCACCGCCATGAACCCGGTGGATCATCCGCACGGTGGTGGCGAAGGCCGCACCAAGGGCGGACGTCATCCGGTTAGCCCGTGGGGTACGCCAACCAAGGGCTACAAGACACGCGCGAACAAGCGCACCGATTCCATGATTGTTCACCGGCGCAAGTAGAAGAGGGGTTCTGATCCGTGCCACGTTCAGTTAGAAAAGGTCCATTCGTTGACGCGCACCTTGCCACGAAAGTGGATAAGGCGCGCATGGAAAGCAGCAAGAAGCCGATCAAGACCTGGTCGCGCCGCTCGACGATCACGCCGGACTTCGTCGGTCTGACGGTCGCGGTGCACAACGGACGGCAGCATGTGCCGCTGCTGATCACCGAGAACATGGTTGGCCACAAGCTCGGCGAATTCGCGGCGACCCGGACTTTTAAGGCGCACTCGGGCAACCGTAAAGTGACGACGGAAGAGACAACGAAATAACGCCATGCAAGCCACTGCTATTTTGAAATTTGTCAGGGTGTCCGCGCAGAAGGGACGTCTCGTCGCCGACCAGATTCGCGGCCTGCCGGTCGCGCGCGCGCTGGAACTGCTCCAGTTCAGCCCCAAGAAGGCCGCGGGGCATGTGCGCAAAGTCCTCGAATCGGCCATCGCCAATGCCGAGCACAATGAGGGCGCGGACGTGGATGAACTGAAGGTTGCGACGATTCAGGTGGACGGCGGACCGACGTTGCGCCGCTTCCATGCCCGCGCCAAGGGTCGCGGCGTGAGCATTCTCAAGCGCACCAGCCACATCACCGTGGTGGTGAGCGACGAGAAGAAGCGGACCAAGGCCGTGAAGAAGGAGAAGAGCTGATGGGCCAGAAAATCAATCCGATTGGATTCCGCATGGGGATTACCCGTGACTGGACCGCCAAGTGGTACGCGGGCACCAAGAACTATACCCAGAACCTGCTCTCGGATATCGCGCTGCGCGACTACCTCAAGCAGAGGCTCAAGAACGCGGCGATCAGCACGATTGTGATCGAACGCCCGGCCCAGAGCATAAATATTACTGTGCATACCGCGCGTCCTGGCATCGTGATTGGCAAGAAGGGCGAGGACATCGAGAAACTGCGTCAGGAACTGACCAAGCTGGCCGGCCGTCCGGTGCAACTGGCGGTGGAAGAGGTGCGTCAACCGGAGCTGGATGCGCAGCTGGTGGCCGAGAATATCGCCCAGCAGCTGGAGAAACGCATCATGTTCCGCCGCGCCATGAAACGCGCCGTGACCAACGCCATGCGCCTGCGTGCGCTGGGCATCAAGATCATGGTTGCCGGGCGTCTGAACGGTTCCGAAATCGCGCGCACCGAGTGGTACCGCGAAGGACGTGTGCCGTTGCACACGTTGCGCGCCGACATTGATTACGGTTTTTCCGAGGCCCACACGACCTACGGCAAAATCGGCGTGAAGATCTGGATATTCAAGGGTGAGATTTTCGACAAAGACGCGCCCAAGGTGGAAGATGCCGAGATTCAGAAGAAAGGGGCCTCGGCGTAATTTAGGAATTCATCACGATGTTGCAACCGAAACGAACGAAATATCGCAAGCAGATGAAAGGCCGCAACCGCGGCCTGGCGCAGCGTGGCAACAAGGTGAGCTTCGGCGAGTATGGCTTGAAGGCCACCACGCGCGGCCGCTTGACCTCACGCCAGATCGAATCGGCGCGCCGCGCGCTGACGCATTTCATCAAGCGCGGCGGGCGAGTGTGGATCCGTGTATTTCCGGACAAACCGATTTCCAAGAAACCGCTGGAAGTCCGCATGGGCAGCGGCAAGGGTAACGTGGAGTACTGGGTGGCGTTGATTCAGCCGGGTGCCGTGCTTTACGAGATGGAAGGCATCAACGAGCAGGAGGCGCGCGCGGCATTCAAGCTCGCCGCCGCCAAGCTCCCGGTTCGAACCACATTTGTGACCAGGACACTTTAGGCAGAATGGCAATGAACGCAAAAGATTTTCGAGCGATGGATGCCGCGGCACGCAAGAAGGAAATGACTGATATGCTGCGCGAGCAATTCAATTTACGCATGCAAAAGGCAACCGGACAATTGTCCAATACGGCCAATCTGACCAAGGTACGGCGCAACATCGCGCGCCTGCGCACGGTCTTGAACGAGAAGTCAGGATAAGGGCATGAGCGAACAGACGAAAAAAGCGCGTTCGGCCACCGGCCGGGTGGTCAGCAACAAGATGAACAAGACGATTACCGTGCAGGTGGATCGTCGCATCAAGCATCCGTTGTACGGCAAGATCATCACGCGTCACTCCAAGCTGCACGCGCACGATGAAGGCAACGAGTGCAAGGAAGGCGATTTGGTGGTGATCGAGGAATGTCGTCCGCTTTCCAAGACCAAGGCCTGGCGCCTGGTCAAAGTGCTGGAGCAGGCCCGGGAAATCTGAATAAGGCCTTGTTTTTGGCCGTTTTTAAGGCAAATGATATAATTGCGCGTTTTCGCCTGGAGCGGAGACGCCGTGTGGAGACAGGCTAATGATTCAGATGCAAACCCTGCTGATGGTGGCAGACAACAGCGGGGCCAAAACAGTGCAGTGCATCAAGGTGCTGGGTGGTTCCAAGCGCCGTTATGCCGGCATTGGTGACGTGATCAAGGTCAGCGTGAAGGAAGCGATTCCGCGTGGCAAGGTCAAGAAAGGCGATGTCTACGACGCCGTCATCGTGCGCACCCGCAAAGGCGTGCGGCGCACCGATGGCTCGGTCATTCGTTTTGACACCAACGCGGCAGTGTTGCTGGATAACAAACGCGAGCTGATCGGTACCCGTATTTTCGGGCCCGTGACGCGCGAGCTGCGCAGTGAGCAGTTCATGAAGATCATCTCGCTGGCACCGGAAGTACTGTAAAAGGTAATGACATGAACAAGATTCGCAAGGGCGACAAAGTGGTGGTGCTCACGGGCCGTGACAAGGGCAAGCAAGGTATGGTTCTGCGCGTGCTCGAGGACAGCCGTGTACTGGTTGAGAACGTGAACATGACCAAACGCCACACCAAGCCGAACCCCAACAAGGGCGTGACCGGCGGCATCATCGAACGGGAAGCGTCAATACACGTGTCCAACGTGGCCCTGTTTAACCCGGCAACGGGCAAGGGCGAGCGCGTGGGGCTGCGGATCATGCAGGACAAGAGCAAGGTAAGGGTTTTCAAAAAGAGCGGCGAAGTCGCCGACATGAAATAAGGTTTTAGAGCAATGGCCAGGCTTAAGGAACATTATCGGAAAACGGTGCTACCCGCGTTGCAGGCCAAGTTTGGCTACAAGAACGTGATGCAGGTGCCGCGGATTACCAAGATCACCCTCAATATGGGGGTGGGCGAGGCCATGGCCGACAAGAAGGTGATTGATAACGCTGCCAATGACATGAAGCTGATCAGTGGCCAGAAGCCGCAAATCACGCATGCGCGCAAGTCGATTGCCAATTTCAAGGTGCGCGAGAACTGGCCGATTGGTTGCAAGGTTACGTTGCGCGGCGAGCGTATGTACGAATTTCTGGATCGCCTGATCAGTGTTGCGATTCCGCGCATCCGCGATTTCCGCGGTCTGCCATCACGTTCGTTCGACGGGCGCGGCAATTATTCGCTCGGCATTAAAGAGCAGATTATTTTCCCCGAAATCGAATTCGACAAAGTCGACGCGATTCGCGGAATGGACATCACCATTGCCACCAGCGCCAGGACTGACGACGAAGCACGTGCGCTGTTGCAGGCTTTCAGTTTTCCGTTGCGCAGTTGAGGATATTTGCATGGCCAAACAAAGCATGATCAACCGTGACCTGCGCCGTACCGCGCTGGTTGCCAAGTACGCCACCCGGCGCGCGGAGCTGCGCGACAAGGTGAAGAACGTGAAGTTGCCCGACGAAGAGCGGCACGCGGCCATGATCGCACTGCAAAAACTGCCACGCGATTCAAGTTACACCCGTCGCCGCAACCGTTGCAGCCTGACCGGACGCCCGCGCGGCTTTTACCGCAAATTCGGGCTGTCCCGCAGCGCGCTGCGCGAGGTCATGATGCGCGGCGAAGCGCCGGGCGTGGTCAAGGCGAGCTGGTAATAAAAGGAAACGAATTTATGATGACTGATCCGATCGCCGACCTGTTGACCCGCATCCGCAACGGCCAGATGGCCGAAAAGGTGAGCGTGCGCATTCCCGCTTCGCGGCTTAAGCTGGCGGTTGCCAAGGTATTGCAGGATGAGGGTTATATCGAAGCCTGCCGCGAAGTCACTGAAGAAGGCCGGCCGCTAATCGAGATTGCGCTGAAGTATCACGATGGCCAGCCGGTGATTGAGCGCATTCAGCGTGTAAGTACCCCCGGACTGCGCCGGTATGAAGGCAAGCACAAGCTGCCACGTGTAAACGGCGGTACGGGCGTGGCGATCATCTCCACCTCCCAGGGCATCATGTCCGACCGTGCCGCCCGCAAGGCCGGTCTGGGCGGCGAAATTCTTTGTATCGTTGCATAAGAGTTATTGAACCATGTCACGAATCGCGAATTATCCGGTGGCTGTCCCGAGTGGCGTGCAGGTGGCGCTCGCGGGCGACAAACTCAGCGTGAAGGGTCCCAAGGGGAACCTGGAGCATGAGATGCACCCGTTAGTGAAGCTAACGCAGGAGGGCAACCTGCTCAAGTTCCAGCGCACCAATGACTCGACGCTGGCGCGTGCTATTTCCGGCACTACGCGGGCGCTGGTGAATAACATGGTTAACGGCGTGGCCAAGGGTTTTGAAAAGAAGCTCACCATCATCGGCGTGGGTTATCGCGCCGCGGTGCAGGGCAAGAAGATCAACCTGACGCTGGGTTACTCGCATCCGATTGTTTACGACATCCCCAACGGGATCACCGTAGAAGCACCGGACCAGACCAATCTTGTGATCAAGGGCGCGGACAAACAACTGGTGGGCCAGGTAGCCGCCGAAATTCGCGCGTACCGCTCACCCGAACCGTACAAGGGCAAGGGCGTACGTTACGTCAACGAAGTGGTCGTGAAGAAGGAAGCCAAAAAGAAGTAACGGGCTTCGAATCAGGTAAACGAATTATATGAAAAGAGAAATTAACACACGCCTGCGCCGTGCGCGGCATATCCGGCGGAAGATAGTCAGCCTGCAGGCTGATCGCCTGTGCGTGCATCGTACGCCGCGTCATATCTATGCCCAGATTATCGACAAGACAGGCGGCAAAGTGCTGGCCTCCGCTTCTACACTCGAGGCGGATGTACGCACTCAGATCAAGCACGGCGGTAACGTCGAGGCGGCAAAACTGATCGGCAAGCTTATTGCCGAAAAAGCGAAGGGTGCGGGCATCACGCGCGTGGCTTTCGACCGCTCCGGCTTCAAATACCATGGGCGCGTGAAGGCACTGGCCGACGCAGCGCGCGAAAACGGTTTGGAATTCTGAGGACGATATTGTGGCAGCTTTCAAAGAATCCGATGCACGTAGCGACAATTTTCAGGAAAAACTGATCAACATTCGGCGTGTGGCCAAGGTCGTCAAGGGCGGCCGGATTTTCGGCTTTTCCGCATTGACCGTGGTCGGTGACGGCGCCGGTCGCGTTGGTATTGGCCGTGGCAAGGCACGCGAGGTTCCAGCCGCGGTCAGCAAGGCCATGGAGAACGCGCGCCGCAACATGACGAAGGTTCAGCTCAAGGGGCCAACCCTGCATCATTCGGTGATTGCCGCTCATGGTGCCTCCAAGGTTGTGATCAAGCCGGCCTCGGTCGGCACAGGCATTATCGCCGGCGGTGCCATGCGCGCGGTATTCGAGGTCGTGGGGGTGCAGGATGTGCTGGCCAAATGTCTCGGTTCGCGCAATCCGGTAAACATGGTGCGCGCTACCATTAAAGGCCTGCAAGCCATGCACAGCCCGGAATCGGTTGCACGCAAGCGCGGTAAACGAGTCGAAGAAATCCTGGGTTAAGAGACGAGCCATGCCAGCAAAACCGAAATCTGGAAAAAAGTTGCGCGTGACGCTGCTCAAGAGTCCGTACGGTACCGGCAAGAGTCACATGGCCACCGTGCGCGGTCTGGGTCTGCGCCGGTGTCATCACACGGTAGAGTTGGAAGATACTTCCGCCGTACGCGGCATGATAAACAAGGTCTCCTATATGTTGAAGTGCGAGGAAGTATGACTATGCAGCTGAATACGATGAAGCCGGGCCGCGGCGCTAAAACCTCGGCCAAGCGTCTCGGTCGTGGCGGCGGCTCAGGCCTCGGCAAGACCAGCGGCAAGGGCCACAAGGGCCAGACGGCACGCGCCGGTGGTTATCACAAAGTCGGTTTTGAAGGCGGCCAGATGCCGATTCAACGGCGGCTGCCCAAACGCGGTTTCCGTTCGGCCATGAAGGTTGCCGGGCATACGGCAGAGGTTCGCTTGCACGAGCTGGCAAAGATCGAGGACGCTGTTATTGATCTGGCGGCGCTCAAGAAGGCGAATGTTGTTTCGGCGCAGGCGGAGCAGGCCAAGGTTTATCTCTCCGGCACGCTGGAGAAGCCGGTGACGCTGCGCGGTATCCGCTTGACCAAGGGCGCGCGCGAAGCCGTGATGAAGGCCGGCGGGAAGATCGAGGATTGAGGTAATGAAGCCCTATTTCATTCGTCAGGTGGCATGAGTAGTCCGGCGGGAAGCTTCGGCGGGCTCGCGGGCCTGGGCAAGCTCACGGAGCTGCGGCAGCGGATCTTCTTCGTTCTCGGGGTACTGATTGTTTACCGCATCGGGACCTATATCCCGGTACCGGGCATCAATCCCGCGGCCCTGGCCAAGATGTTCGAGGGCACGCAAAGCTCCATTGTCGGGTTGTTCAATATGTTTTCCGGCGGCGCGTTGGAACGGTTTTCGCTGTTCGCATTGGGAATCATGCCGTACATCTCATCGTCGATCATCATGCAGCTGATGTCATCGACGATCCCGACACTGGAGCAGCTGAAGAAAGAGGGCGAAAGCGGGCGACGCAAGATTACGCAGTACACCCGTTATGGCACGGTGGTGCTGGCGACTTTCCAGGCGCTCGGCATCGCCATCGCGCTGGAGAGCCAGACCTCGGCCGGCATGCCGGTGGTGGTCGCGCCGGGGTTCGGTTTCAAGATGGTCACGGTGATTTCGCTGGTGACCGGGACCATGTTTCTGATGTGGCTCGGCGAGCAGGTAACCGAGCGCGGGATCGGCAACGGTATCTCGATCCTGATTTTCGCCGGCATCGTGGCGGGATTGCCGGGGGCCATCGCTCAAACGCTGGAACTGACCAGCCGCGGCACTTTCCAGCCGTTGTTCGTGCTGACCTTGTTCGCGGTCGCGCTGGCGGTGACTGCGTTCGTGGTGTTCGTGGAGCGCGGCCAGCGGCGTATCACGGTGAATTACGCCAAGCGCCAGCAGGGGCGGCAAATGATGGCGGGTCAAACGAGTCATTTGCCGTTGAAGGTTAATATGGCTGGGGTGATTCCGCCAATCTTCGCCTCGAGCATTATCTTGCTCCCGGCCACGGTGGTGAGCTGGTTCGGGCAGGCGGAGGGGATGGACTGGTTGCGCAATATTGCGACGACCTTGTCACCCGGTCAGCCGATTTACGTCATGCTGTACGCTTCGGCGATCGTGTTCTTCTGTTTCTTTTATACCGCCCTGGTGTTCAATCCCAAGGAGACGGCGGAGAACCTGAAGAAGTCCGGTGCGTTTATACCGGGCATACGCCCGGGGGACCAGACGGCAAGTTATATCGACGGGGTGATGTCGCGGCTGACCCTGGGTGGGGCGATTTACGTGACGCTGGTGTGTTTGTTACCGGAGTTCATGATCGTGAAATGGAACGTGCCATTTTATTTCGGCGGCACCTCGTTGCTGATCGTGGTGGTGGTGTGTATGGATTTCATGGCCCAGGTGCAGGCCCGGTTGATGTCGCACCAGTATGAGAGCCTGCTGAAGAAGGCGAATCTGACCGGCGGAATGGGCTTGCCGCGCTAGCGGCGGATTGAAGGTATTCAGGAGAAAGACGATGAAAGTAAGGGCGTCCGTCAAGAAAATGTGTCGTAACTGCAAGATTGTGCGGCGCAAACGCGTAGTGCGCGTGATTTGCTCCGATCCGACCCACAAGCAGCGTCAGGGCTAGAAACCTTGGGAATAGGTTGATTTTTACTTGGTGAATCAGTAACCTTGCGCGTTTTCTCGCAGGGGCAGGCAGCAGGAGACAGCTTCAAAATGGCCCGAATTGCAGGCATTAACTTACCGAACCAGAAACATGTCTGGGTCGCGCTGACGTCGATATACGGTATCGGCGATACGCGCGCGCGCGATATTTGCGCCGCCACCGGCGTGGCCACGTCTACCAAGGTCAAGGACCTGACTGACGCGGAAGTAGACAAGATTCGCAATGAAGTGGCGAAAATCACCGTCGAAGGCGATCTGCGCCGCACCATGTCGATGAGCGTCAAGCGCCTCATGGACATGGGCGCCTATCGTGGCACGCGTCACCGCCGGGGATTGCCGGTACGCGGTCAACGCACGAAGACCAACGCCCGCACCCGCAAGGGGCCGCGCAAGAGCGTCATCCGCGGCACGGGCAAACCCACGACCGCATAGCATACGGAACACTGAATCATGGCCAACACTCCAGCTACACCTGAATCCTCCGCCAGCGCGCCGGCCAAGGTCAAGAAGCGCGCGAAGCGAAGCGTTTCCGAAGGCATTGCTCATATCCACGCTTCCTTCAACAACACCATCATTTCCATCACCGACCGTCAGGGCAATGTGCTTTCATGGTCGACCTGCGGCAATACCGGCTTCAAAGGCTCGCGCAAGAGCACGCCGTTCGCCGCTCAGATGTCAGCCGACAAGGCGGGACGCGCGGCACAGGAGTATGGCGTGCGTTCACTGGAAGTGCATGTGAAAGGCCCGGGACCGGGACGCGAATCCGCCGTACGGGCGTTACATGCCTTGGGGTTCGAAATTGCCAATATTATCGACGTGACGCCGATGCCCCATAACGGGTGCCGTCCGGCCAAGCGGCGTCGCGTGTAAATTCATAACGGAGAGATCAACTCAGTGGCACGTTACAACGATTCCAAATGCCGTCTTTGCCGACGCGAAGGCGGCAAGCTGTTCCTGAAAGGCGAGAAATGCTTCACCGAGAAGTGTCCGGTGGAGAAACGCGCCTATGCCCCCGGCCAGCACGGCCAGCAGAAGAGCCGCCTGTCCGATTACGGCAAGCAATTACGCGAGAAGCAGAAGCTGCGCCGCATCTATGGGATTCTCGAGCGTCAATTTGAGAATTACTACAAGGAAGCCGCTCGCCACAAGGGTTCGCCCGGCGAGGATTTGCTGAAGATGCTCGAATCCCGACTGGATAATGTGGCCTATCGTATGGGGTTCGGTGTCTCGCGGTCGGAGACAAGACAGCTGGTGCGGCACAATGCCCTGCGCGTGAACGGTCGGCGCGTCAACATCCCGTCTTATCAGGTCCGGCCCAACGACCTCATCGAGATTTCCACGTCGGCACAGGAACAGTTGCGCATCAAGGCGGCGCTCGAGGCGGCCGGTCAGCGCGGGATTCCGGAATGGCTGGACGTGGACGTCAAAGCCATGAAAGGCACGTTCAAGAGCGTGCCGGAACGCAACGACTTGCCGTCGGATATCAACGAAAGTCTCGTCGTAGCGCTTTATTCGAAGTAACGCAATCCGTATTTTAACGAGGACGCTATCATGCAGAGTTCCGCTACCGAATTTCTGAAGCCGCGTCTGGTGGACGTGCAGACGCTTTCTTCCACCCACGCGAAAGTCACGCTTGAGCCGCTCGAACGCGGTTTCGGCTACACGCTGGGCAATGCGCTGCGGCGCATCCTGCTTTCTTCCATGCCAGGGAGCGCGATCACCGAGGTGAAAATCGACGGTGTGTTGCATGAGTACTCCACCATGGAGGGTGTGCAGGATGATGTGATCGAAATTCTGCTCAATCTCAAGACGGTGGCGTTGCGCATGCACGGCCGTGACGAAGTAACACTGAAGCTTTCCAAAAAGGGCCCCGGCATTGTCACGGCCGGCGATATCCAGCTGGAACATGACGTGGAAGTGGTCGATCCGAAGCACGTGATCGCCACCCTCACCAAGGACGGAACACTGAGCATGGAGCTCAAGGTAAATCGCGGGCGCGGTTACCAGCCGGTCACGGCGCGCGCCGTCGGCGCCGAGCCCCGCACCATCGGTGTCATGCAGCTCGATGCCTCCTACAGCCCGATCCGCCGCGTGGCCTATACGGTCGAGAATGCGCGCGTGGAACAGCGCACCGACCTCGACAAGCTGGTTCTCGATATCGAAACCAACGGCGCCATCAACCCCGAAGAGGCGGTGCGGCGCGCAGCCAATATCCTGCAGGATCAGATCTCCATTTTCGTCGAGCTCAAAAGCCCCGAGACCAAGGCGGAAGAGAAGCGCGAACCCGAAATGGATCCGCTGCTGCTGCGTCCGGTGGACGATCTCGAGCTCACGGTGCGTTCGGCCAACTGCCTCAAGGCCGAGAATATATTCTATATCGGCGATCTTATTCAGCGCTCCGAGTTCGAATTGCTTAAAACACCCAATCTCGGCAAGAAGTCGCTGACGGAGATCAAGGATGTTCTGGCACAGCACGGCCTGTCGCTCGGCATGAAGCTCGAGAACTGGCCGCCGGCGTCCCTGAAGGAAAGGGAAAAAACCCCAGAGATGGGCTCCGCCATCTGATTTAAAGCGTCGAAGGTTAATAATCATGCGTCACCACAAAAGCGGCCGTAAACTCAACCGCACCAGCAGTCACCGCGAGGCGATGTTCCGCAACATGGCGGTTTCGCTGCTGCGCCACGAGCAACTGGTGACCACGCTGCCCAAGGCGAAGGAATTGCGCCGGGTGGCCGAGCCCCTCATCACGTTGGGCAAGACGGCCTCGCTCGCCAACCGGCGCCTGGCCTATTCGCGCCTGCGCGACCGCGACATGGTGGGCAAGTTGTTCGATGATATCGGCGTGCGCTTCAAGGATCGTCCAGGCGGTTATCTGCGCATCCTCAAGACCGGTTACCGGCGTGGCGATGCCGCGCCCATGGCGCTGGTACAGCTAACAGAGCTACATGCCACCGAGACGGCGGCGACTGAACCGGTCGCCGAAGCGGGTTCCGCTCCGGAAACCAAGACGAAAAAAGCCGCCAAGTCGAAAGGTGACAAGAAAACCACCGCCAAGGCCAAGAAGAGCACGACCAAGAAAAAGACCGCAAAAACCGCCAAGAAAGCGGCAAAATCGACCTGAATTCAGCAGGTATCTAGAGAAAGAGAAGGCCGGGATCTCCCCGGCTTTTTTCTGCCCCCCGTCGTTTCATGCCGGCCGGCGCGCAGCCGGTTCCGGCGCTGCCGCAATGTGGCATTGGGCTACATTTGCGGGTTATGCATCGCCCTAACAGGTTAATTCACAAAGCTAAATTCCAGACGGTATGTGGTATGTGAATTGCACACAGTTTCGATGGATTCCTGTGTCCCACGCTGAATTATTCGAGGCTTTCCAGCAGATGTCTGCGGCAAAAAAGAAGATCAGCACCTTGGACCTCAAGCCAGGCATGTATGTTTCCCGGCTGGACCGCCCATGGCGTGAGGCCGACGTGCTGTTTCAGGGTTTCTACGTCAACTCCTTTGAGCAGATAGAAGAACTGCGAAACAAGTTCAAGCATGTCTATATTGATACCTGGCGCAACAGTGCGCCGGGAAATAAAACAACCGCCGCCAACGAAGATGCGCTCGACGCAGAGTTGCAGAATATCTGCGGCCATCCCAAGCGCGATAACGTGTACAAGGATACGACAAGCGTCGAAGAAGAGCTTGTCGTCGCACAAGAGGTGCATAAGCAGGCCACGGAGGCCGTAGCCGAGATGATGGCGTGCCTGAAGGCGGGGAATTCGCTCAAGCTGGTCATGATCCACAATGTCGTTACTGACTTGATGGAAAGCATCCTGCGGAACCCGGATGCGTTTTCGTGGTTGATGCACCTGAAGAAAAAAGATTCCTATACCTACACGCATTCCATCGACTCCTGCGCCCTGGCCGTCACGTTCGGCCGGCATCTCGGCTTGCCACGCGAAAGTCTGCTCAGTCTGGGTACCGGGGCGCTCCTGTTCGACGTGGGCAAGACCAAACTTCCCGAGGGTTTGTTAAACAAGCCCGGGCGGCTGTCACCGGATGAATTCCAGGTCATGAAGAAGCACGTTGATTACGGCGTGGATATCATCACCAAGATCAAAGGCAGCGGTATGGAAATGGTTGACATGGTCAGGGCTCACCACGAGCGATTTAACGGTAGCGGTTACCCGCTGGGAACCCGGGGCCCGGACATCCCGCTGTTCGGACGTATCGCCGGCATCCTGGATTGTTACGACGCCATCACCAGCGACCGTTCCTATCAGCAGGCGATTTCGCCGCATCAGGCGCTGCGAGTTCTTTATGGTGCTCGCAACACGGCTTTTCAGGAGGAGCTGGTTGAACAGTTCATCCAGTGTCTTGGTGTTTATCCGACTGGCAGCCTGGTGGAGTTGGTCAGTGGCGAAGTGGGTATCGTCATTGCGCAGAATCGCGTGCGGCGACTGCGCCCGAAAATCATGATGATTCTGGACCATAACAAGGTGGCCCTGAAAAATTTTGAAACCATCGATCTTGACCGGGAAACTCCCGGAAAGAACCTGGAAATTGCCAACGTACTTCCTCCCGGCACCCATGGCATTGACCCCAAAGAATACTATCTCGGGGAATAACATGAACAGCAGCAGTTTCCTTAATTACCGTGGGCGTCATGCGGTGCCCGCGGAATGCCGGAATTCACGGACTGTCGCAGGGTGCCCATCATGAATTTTCCGATACCTAAACAGGATCGGTCGGCTTTTGTTGGCGAGCTGCAGAGGTACGTGGACAAGAGCCGCCGGGATGGTTCCCTGCTGGGCGTGATGCTGATCCATTTGCATCGCGTCGTCGAGCTCAATACATCATTCGGCTACAAGGTTGGCGATCGTCTGCTTGCCATCGTGCGTGACCGGATCGGAAAGATACTGCGTCCGAACGACAGCATCGAGCGCATCGGCGATCATGATTTCGTGCTGGTTTTACCATCGCCCAAGAACGTGGGTCATGCGAGCCTGGCAGCTAACCGGATCGTAAATGTCCTTGAAGAGCCGCTCGAAATAGACGGCAATGCCATCAAGGCCAGTGTCGCTATCGGTATCGCCCTGTTTCCCGAACATGCCCAGGAAGCTGACGCGCTGCTGAGGTTGGCAGACGTTGCTTTGGCAGGCGCAATCCAGTCGAACAGCCCCATCAAGATATGCGCTGAAGTGCCTGACAAAGGAACGCTTTCCTCGTTCATTATCGAGAGCGAATTGCGTCATGCTTTGATGAATGACGAGTTTATCCTCTACTATCAGCCCAAAATCGATCTGGCTACGCGCCAGGTTTGCGGTGCCGAGGCTCTTTCGCGCTGGAACAATCCAGCGCGCGGGCTCGTCCCACCGGATGTGTTCATCCCGGTGGCGGAGCAGACGAATCTCATGCTGCCTTTCACGCTCTGGTCATTGAACCTGGCGGCGCGGCAGTTCGGTGAGTTCAACCGGCTCTCCAAGAATTTTTCCGTGGCGGTGAACCTCTCGGCAACGGTACTTTATGACCCCGACGTGGTTGATTTGATCAATCGCACCATCAAGATCTGGAGTATCAGGCCGGAGCAGCTGGTTCTGGAGGTCACGGAAAGCGCCATGATGGTGGACCCGAAGACCAGCCTGGAGACACTCAATCGGTTTCATGACCTCGGTGTGATGTTGTCCATCGACGACTTCGGGACCGGTTATTCGTCGCTCGCTTATGTAAAGAAAATGCCGGTGAACGAATTGAAGATCGACAAATCTTTCGTCATGAACATGGATAAGGACAAGGGCGATGCCATGATCGTGCGCACCGTCATTGACATGGCGCATAATTTTGAAATTGCGGTTACTGCCGAAGGTGTCGAGAGTCAGCTGATTCTTGAACAGCTGGCCGAGCTGGGCTGTGATTGCGCGCAGGGATTCTATCTGGCCAAACCGATGCCAGCCGCGAATTTGATCGACTGGCTGCAGGTTTCGCCATGGGCCAGGCAAACCGGAATGCGTTCCGTAACCGGTTGATTGGTTTCGGCATCATTTCTTTCTGTCACCTCCTCCTTAGCAGACGTCAGACGTAACATCCGCCGGATAGGCGGCCATAGCGGCCTAATTAATAGTGTTACTATTCCAGATGTGATCGTCCTGTTTACCGATTTCGGCTATGCCGATCCCTATGTTGGCCAATTGCACGCCGTATTGACGCGCGAGGCGCCGGGCGCGCCGGTTATCGACCTGTTCCATTGCGTTCCGGATTTCAATATCCGTGCGGCGGCCTATCTGCTGCCGGCCTACACTCGCGATTTTCCGCCGGACACGGTATTTGTCTGTGTTGTTGACCCGGGCGTAGGTGGTGATCGCCGCCCGGTCATGCTCCGGGCGGACAAGCGCTGGTATGTTGGCCCCGACAATGGCTTGTTAGAGATGGTGAAACGCCGAGCCAGCGAACATCAATGTCACTTGATTCGCTGGCGTCCGGAGAAGTTGTCAACGAGCTTCCACGGACGCGACCTGTTTGCACCGGTCGCGGCACGGCTGGCGCGCGGGGAGGTGCCGGAAGCCGATCCTGTCGAATTGACAGTCCCCGCTGATGCACCGTGGCCGGATGACTTGTCAGAAATTATCTATATAGATCATTACGGTAACGCCATCACCGGTCTGCGGGCCACGTCGGTGTCTGTCAGCCAGGTCATTCGTGTCGGCGGAGAGGTGTTAAAATACGCCCGGGTTTTTTCCGATGTGCCGCCGGGCACGGCTTTCTGGTACGAAAATGCCAACGGACTCGTCGAGATTGCCGTTAATGGAGGCAGCGCGGCAGTGCGGCTAGTCCTCAAACTCGGTGACCCACTTACATTAATACGGCCATGACAACCTCGATGAAAGAATGGAATTTACAGAAGCGGGTGCTGTTTCTCGCCCTCGCCCCGCTCACCGTGGCGGTGCTGTTGTTGACACTGCACTTCACCAATGCCCGCATCCAGGACCTTGAAAATGCCCTGCGCAATCGTGGCCAGACCATCGCCACGCAGCTGGCCGCGATCAGCGAAGACGCGTTTCTGTCCGGCAACCGGAATAAGCTTCACTGGTTCGTGCAGTCGACCCTGCAGGAAAAAAACGTCATGTCGGTAACCGTCACCGACATAAAGGGCAGGGTCCTGGCGCACGCCTCCGAGACCGCTGACAAGAGCCAGCCCCCGCCCCTGGCTGAGAGTTCGCGTTACAAACTGTTGGCACCGGTGTATTACAGCGCAGGAGACAAAGGAGCGCCAAAAAATCAGGCAGGCTGGGTGACCGTGCAGCTGTCCAGTGCCGCACTGCAGACGGAGCAGAATAAAATCTTGTTCCAGAGCCTGTTTATTGTTTTCCTGGGTTTGGTGGTGACCATTGTCTTTGCCTTGCGCATGGCGCGCGGTGTGACACAGCCAGTGATTTCCCTGACCCGGGCAGTGGAGAAGATCAAAAACGGCGTGCTCGATTATCGTGTGTCGACACAATCGGGCGGAGAAGTGGGGCGGCTGGAGGATGGCATTAACGCCATGGCGGCGGCCTTGCAGGAGGCGCGTGAGCGGGAGAAGAAGCGTGCAGAGGACGAGCTGTTTCTGGAAAAGGTGCGCGCGCAGGTTACGCTCGAATCCATCGGCGACGGCGTTATCACCACCGACGCCGCGGGCCGAATTGTGTACATGAACCCGGTCGCGGAACAATTTACCGAATGGAAGGGCGACGAAGCTCACGGGAAACCGCTGAGCGAAGTTTTTAAAATCTTTGACGAGGAATCCAACCGCCTCGAGGAATACCCCATTCATTACTGTCTCAAGGAAGGCCGGACTATCCGCCACGACAGTCATCACCTGTTGATGAGCCATGAGGGAGGCAAGATCGAAATCCAGGATTCGGCTGCACCGATCCGCGATCAGGACGGGTCGATTCTGGGTGCCGTGGTGGTGTTCCATGATGTGACGGAAATCCAGGGCATGGCGCGGCACATGGCCTTTCTGGCCTCACGCGATCCCCTGACGGGGCTCCTGAACCGGCGTGAATTCGAGTCACGCCTGCAACACGTGCTGGAGACTGCGCGCGCCGGCGAGCGCACGCACGGGCTGCTTTACCTCGATCTTGACCAGTTCAAGATTGTGAACGACACCTGTGGCCATATCGCGGGCGATCAATTACTCAAGCTGCTGGCGAATCACCTGCAAAAGGATATCCGCACCAGCGACATGCTGGCGCGTCTGGGGGGCGACGAGTTTGGCGTCATTCTTGAGGATTGCTCGATCGACAAGGCCGAGCAGATTGCCGATCTCCTGCGCCAGTCCGTCAAGGATTTCCGGTTCATGTGGGAGAAGCGCGCGTTCGAGATCGGTGTTTCCATCGGCCTGGTTCCGATCTCGCGTGACAGTGGTGGCCTCACGGAGGTGCTGAGCGCTGCCGATTCCGCCTGTTATATAGCCAAGGATCGCGGGCGTAATCGCATTCACATCTATCAGCCGGATGACCGGGCGTTCACCCAGCGGCGTGGCGAGATGCAGTGGGTGCACCGGTTGCGCGAGGGGCTCGAAAACAACAGTTTCGATTTGTATTGCCAGGCTATTGTCCCGCTGCGTGACGGAATGAAACAAACCGGTCCTTTCCATGAAATCCTGGTGCGCGTACAGGACGAAGACCTGGTGTTGCCGGCGGCATTCATCCCGGCTGCCGAGCGTTACCATTTGATGCCGTCCATTGACCGCTGGGTGATACGGACGGCTTTCCCGATGCTGGCAAAATATCAGGCGCAGGCTGAAAAAAACGGTAAGGCAGGTGGAGCGCTGTTCGCGATCAATCTCTCCGGCCAGTCCCTCGGAGATGAACAGTTTCTCGACTTCGTCATGTCACAGTTCGCCCAGCATCGGGTCGATCCACATACCATCTGTTTCGAAATCACCGAAACCGCCGCTATTGCCAATCTCACCCGTGCGCGTGATTTCATTGCGCGCATCAAGCACATGGGTTGCCGTTTCGCGCTCGATGATTTTGGCTCGGGGCTGTCGTCTTTCAGCTATCTCAAAAGCCTGACCGTGGATTATCTCAAGATCGCCGGCGATTTCATTGAAGGTATGCTCGGCGATCCCCTGCAGTGCGCCATGGTGGAGGCCATCAACCAGGTTGGGCATGTCATGGGGCTCGTGACCATTGCTGAATCGGTAGAAAGTCAGGCGCTGATCGACAAGCTGCGCGAGATCGGCGTGGACCACGCGCAGGGCCACGGCATCGATACCCCCAAACCGCTGCATCAGGTACTGCAGTTACCGGAGCAAGAGTGGAACTCGGTGCGTTCGCACGCGGGTGGAATCGTCAGCTGAACCTAGCCCGCGCGACGCTGTTGCCGCTCGGCGGGTTCAAGCATCCGTTTCAGGAATTCTCCGGTATGAGAAGCGGAGTGGAGTGCCACTTCCTCCGGCGTGCCGGTAGCGAGGATTAGTCCACCACCGTCTCCACCTTCGGGACCCAGATCAACCAGCCAATCCGCGGTCTTGATCACGTCGAGATTGTGTTCGATGACGACCACGGTGTTGCCGTGGTCACGCAGGCGGTTCAGTACCGCCAACAGTTGCTGGATGTCGTGGAAATGCAGCCCCGTGGTCGGTTCGTCCAGAATGTACAGCGTGCGCCCGGTGTCGCGCTTGGACAGCTCGCGCGCGAGCTTGATGCGCTGGGCCTCGCCGCCCGATAGGGTGGTGGCGCTCTGACCTAGCGTGATGTAAGACAGGCCGACGTCGAGCAGCGTCTTGAGCTTGTGGCTCACCGCCGGGATGGCGCTGAAAAATTCCGCCGCTGTTTCCACGGTCATGGCCAGTACTTCGTCGATGCTCTTGTCCTTGTATCGAATGTCGAGCGTCTCGCGGTTGTAGCGTTTTCCACGGCACACATCGCAGGGCACGTAAATATCCGGCAGAAAATGCATTTCCACCTTGATCAGGCCGTCACCCTGGCAGGGCTCGCAGCGCCCGCCCCGGACGTTAAATGAGAAGCGTCCCGGCGCATAGCCGCGTTCGCGCGCCATGGGAGTGGCGGCAAACAGTTCGCGGATCGGGGTGAACAGCCCGGTATAGGTGGCGGGGTTGGATCGCGGGGTACGTCCGATGGGCGATTGATCGATGTCCACGACTTTGTCGAATTGTTCGAGGCCCTCGATGGCGCGGCAGGGGGCGGGTTCGAGCGTGGAACCGTACAGATGTTTGGCGACAGAGGCGTAAAGCGTGTCATTGATGAGCGTGGATTTTCCCGAGCCCGACACGCCGGTCACGCAGGTTAGAAGACCCACCGGAATCGAAACATCGACTTCTTTCAGGTTGTTGCCGGTAGCCCCGCGAATCACGAGCTGGCGCGAGGGGTCGTTGTGCACGCGCACGGACGGAACCGCGATTTTGCGTTCGCCGCGTAAATAGGCGCCGGTGATCGAATTCGGATGTCGCACAATCTCCTCGGGTATCCCTTGTGCCACGACCTCGCCGCCGTGTACGCCCGCGCCCGGACCGATGTCCAGCACGAAATCTGCCGCGCGGATCGCCTCTTCGTCATGCTCCACCACGATAACAGTGTTGCCGAGGTCGCGCAGACGTCGCAAGGTATCGAGCAGGCGTGCGTTATCGCGTTGGTGCAGGCCGATGGAGGGTTCATCGAGCACGTACATGACGCCCACCAGTCCGGCGCCGATCTGGGAGGCGAGGCGAATCCGCTGCGCTTCACCTCCCGAGAGTGTTTCCGCCGAACGTGCGAGCGTTAAATAATCCAGTCCAACACTCACCAGAAACCCGAGTCGATTGGCGACTTCCTTGACGATTTTGGCGGCGATTTCGCCGCGGCTTCCTGTTAAACGCAAGCCCTGAAAAAAATTAAGCGTCGCTGCCACGGGCAACTGGGTTATTTCGTGCAGCGCTTTGTCTGCCACAAACACATTCCGGGCCTCACGTTTCAGGCGTGAACCCTCACAGGTTCCGCAGGGCTGGTGACTGAGGAATTTTGCCAACTCCTCGCGTACGGAGTTGGATTCGGATTCGCGGTAGCGCCGCTCGATATTGGGAATCACGCCTTCGAAGGCGTGTTTGCGTTTGGCGCGCGGGCCCTGCTCGCTGAAATAGGTAAAGGCGATGAGTTCATCGCCACTGCCATGCAGAATGACGTCACGCGCTTTTTGCGAGAGTTCCTCAAATGGCGTATCGAGATTGAATTTGTAATGCTTTGCCAGCGATTCCAGCATATGAAAGTAAAAGGCGTTGCGCCGGTCCCATCCGCGTATCGCCCCGGCCGGCAATGACAACGTGGGGTCGCTGACCACGCGCGCGGGATCGAAGAATTGACGCACGCCGAGACCGTCACAGCTCGGGCAGGCGCCGGCCGGATTGTTGAAGGAAAACAACCGCGGTTCGAGTTCGGCCAGACTGTATCCGCAATGCGGGCAGGCGTAGCGTGCGGAAAAAACAATTTCCTGCGTGCTATTGTTCTGTTCATCCAGCACGACCACGCGAATCAATCCTTCGCCCAGGTTGGCCGTGGTTTCGAAGGATTCGGCCAGGCGCTGCTCCTGACCCTTGCGCACGACCACGCGATCCACCACTACCTCGATGGTGTGCTTGAAATTCTTCTTGAGTTCCGGCGTTTCATCGAGTGAAACCACCACACCATCGATGCGTGCGCGGATGTAACCCTGCGTGCGCAGCCGTTCCAGAATGTGCAGGTGTTCGCCCTTGCGCTCATCGATGAGGGGGGCCAGCAGCATGAGTTTGGCGCCCTCGGGCAGAGTCATGACGTGGTCCACCATCTGGCTCACGGTCTGGGCCGTGAGCGTAACGCCGTGTTCCGGGCAGCGCGGTTCGCCCACGCGCGCAAAAAGCAGGCGCAGGTAGTCATAAATCTCCGTGACGGTGCCGACCGTGGAGCGTGGATTGTGCGAGGTGGACTTCTGCTCGATGGAGATCGCGGGACTCAGACCCTCGATCAGGTCCACGTCGGGTTTTTCCATGAGCGCCAGAAACTGGCGCGCATAGGCCGACAGTGACTCGACATAACGCCGCTGGCCTTCGGCATACAGCGTGTCGAAGGCCAGCGAAGACTTGCCGGAACCGGACAACCCCGTGATCACAATAAGTTTGTCGCGCGGCAGGTCGACGTCAATGTTCTTGAGATTGTGCGTGCGCGCACCGCGAATTCGAATAGTTTCCATGCTGCTCGTATCGTTATGACCTGGGCCCAGTTACGGCCGGAACTGCAGGATTTCTGGGCAACCTGTTAATATACGCAAAAGCGATTCCTTTTCCCAATAATCCCCCGAGAACATGCCCTTAACCGACCGAATGTCCCCTTTCGAAGTGCGGGCCAGCCTCAGCCTGGCCAGCATTTACGGCCTGCGCATGCTCGGAATGTTCCTGATTCTGCCGGTGTTTGCGGTTTACGCGGAGCATCTGCCGGGTGGCGAAAATCATACCCTTATCGGATTGGCGCTGGGTGTCTATGGGCTGACCCAGGCGCTACTGCATTTGCCCTTCGGGATGGTTTCGGATCGTGTGGGACGCAAGCGCGTAATTTATTTTGGATTGGTGCTGTTCGTCCTGGGGAGTTTTCTCGCCGCCGCGGCCGATGACATCTACATGGTGATCATTGGTCGCACGATTCAGGGTGCGGGCGCCATAAACTCGGTATTAACGGCACTGCTCGCGGATCTGACGCGCGAAGAGCATCGCACCAAGGCGATGGCCATGGTCGGCGGCACCATCGGCCTGACCTTCGCGCTCTCGCTGGTTCTGGGTCCAGCGCTTTATCATCTGATCAGTATTCCCGGCATCTTCGCCATGACGGGAGTGCTGGCCTTGCTGGCTATCCTGATGATGAAATATATCGTGCCCGACCCGAAGCAGAGCCATTTTCATTCCGACGCTGAAGCTGTTCCGGGTGGGCTCCTCGGCGTGTTGCGTGATCGCGAGCTCGGGCGGCTCAACTTCGGCATTTTCGTCCTGCACGTGGCGCAGATGGCCATGTTCGTGGTGGTGCCGTTTGCACTGAGGGAAGCGGGTGGTCTCGATGCCAGCCATCATTGGCAGGTGTATCTGCCGGTGCTGGCAATATCCGTTGTTTTCATGGTGCCGCTGATTCTCTACAGCGAGAAAAAGTCTCAGACCAAACTGGTCTTTGTCGGTTCAGTGGCGCTGATGCTGGCCGTGGAGCTTGCCTTTGTTCCCGCTCTCCAGCATTTCTGGGGTTTGGTTACGGTGCTGACGTTTTATTTCGTGGCCTTTAATGTGCTGGAGGCAAGCCTGCCCTCGCTCGTGAGCAAAATTGCCCCGGCCCGGGCCAAGGGTACGGCCATGGGTGTCTATAACACTTTCCAATCGCTGGGGCTTTTTGTCGGCGGCGCCATGGGCGGAATACTTTCAGATCATTTCGGGGCCGCCGCCGTGTTCAAGTTCGGAGCAGTACTGGTTGGCCTGTGGTTGTACCTGGCCTGGGGGATGAAATCGCCCCCGGCAGTGAAAAACCTGATGTTTCATATCAGCGCGCTGAGCGAGGAGGATGCCCGCCGCTTGGAAAAACAACTCGGCGATGTGCCGGGCGTGACGGAAGCCACTGTGATGGTGGACGAGGGCGTGGCCTATCTCAAGGTGGATAGTCGCCGGCTGGATGAAGCGGCCATGCGTGCGTTATTACCTTCAACCTAGTTCATTTTTTGTGCCTGGTTTTATATTCAGATTTAGAAAATTCTCATAAGCTCATGGACTGGCGCTGATTATTCGTCGAGTGTCGGCACATATCTGCAAGGTACTATTTTTTTGGCCGCCTGATTGTCGCCGTGTTTCAATCTGGCTATGATGTCCGCACCCTGAACTTCACGGAGAATCGGTTTTATCTTTCGGGCAAGGGCTCCGTGATCAACCAATGGAGAAACGAGCATGGCACGCGGTGTAAACAAGGTAATTTTGATCGGTAATCTGGGGCGCGACCCCGAAGTGCGTTATTCCCCCAGCGGGTCAGCGGTGGCGAACGTCACGCTGGCTACCTCGGAGTCGTGGAAGGACAAGAATTCCGGCGAGAAGCAGGAGAAGACCGAGTGGCACCGCGTGGTGTTTTTCGGACGCTTGGCCGAGATCGCCGGCGAATACCTGAAGAAGGGTTCGCAGGTGTTCGTGGAAGGACGGCTGCAGACACGCAAGTGGCAGGACAAGGAAGGGCACGAACGCTATACCACTGAAATCGTCGCCAACGAGATGCAGATGCTGGGCTCGCGCGGCGGTGCCGGAGTCCCGAACGACAGTTTCAACCAGGACCAGCCAGCCGTGGCGGAAAATTCCGCTCCGGCCGGGGCCAAGAAGGCGGGCAGCGCGGCCGTTGCCGGGGATTTCGACGACGACATCCCGTTCTAACCAAGCCGATATTATTTAGAGTAGTTTTCGGGAAGGGGTAAAGCACTTTCCCGAGTATCTTGTATCAAGGCGTGAAGGGCTTGTCCTTCACGCCTTTTTTATTTCTACTAACCAGGTGGCCAGCGCATGGAGCGCCCGCCGAGCAGATGTAAATGGATATGAAACACCGACTGGCCGGCATCGGCATTGCAATTCATGACGGTGCGGTAGCCCGATTCGGCAACTCCCGATTCCTTGGCAATATGGGCGGCCGTTTTGATCATCTTGCCGGTCAACTCGGTATGGCTGGCATCGAGGTCGTTCAACGTAGCAATATGTTTTTTGGGAATCACCAGGACGTGCACGGGGGCCTGCGGATTGATGTCCTTGAACGCCAGCACGTCATTGTCTTCGTACACCGTGCTGGGCTTGATCTGTCCTGACACCATTTTGCAAAACAGGCAGTCTGCTGTCATATAATTCCCCCCTGTAATCTCAGGAAAAAGCCGTGTTGGTCAAGTCGTGAGCCTGCCAGCATAGTGTGGTTAAGTCCGGGATAAAAGGGTGGTGGGTAATAGTAGTGGCGGAATGCAAAAGGCCGTCTATATATTTCTGTAAAGACGGGTATGTTTATTCGCGAGGGGATTGAAATGCCTATGCATGAAGAGCCGGTGGTTGGGGCCAGTTACAAAGACCTGGAGGAGGATGGCCGCACGTTTGAGGTGCTCGCCTTTGATGAAAACATCGGGACGGTGGAAATCCAGTTCAGCGACGGCACCACCAAAGAGATTGATCTGGATGACTGGTATGGCATGGATCTGGAGCAGCAGGAATCCGATGAAGACGACACGGATGACGTGGACGACACTGATGCGACTGACGACGATTCCGATCCGGACGATGATGACGAAGAAGAAGAGGAATAAAAGCGCTGCGCAAGGCCGATCTGGCAGGTAATGGCGGAGTTATTCCAGTAGTGAGTAATGCCCAGGCTTGGTACAACTTCTTTGATTCAAACCGGTATAACGAGACAACGATCCAATGGATCGTTGTCTCGAATCCGTTATACCCTCGACAAACATCAAACTTCACGTACCCTGGGGCACGTTAAATAAATATAGTGTTTCGGAAACGCTTAAATTCTCGCGAGTTTCCGCTTACACCATGTCCTTCAGCATTTTCAGCGGCTGGCACTTGACCACATTACGCGCCGGCTTGGCTTTGAAAATAACCTCTTCCTTGGTAAACGGGTTGATACCCTTGCGCGCTGCTACTGCGGGCTTGTAGACCATTTTAATCTTCATCATGCCGACAAGATTAAAAATGCCAGGCCCTTTTTTCAGATCGCGTTCAATGAGGCTGGTCAACGTATCGAAAACCGCCACGACGTCCTTCCTCTTGAGGCTGGTTTTCTCGGCGATATGTGCGTAAATCTCAGACTTCGTTGTCGGTTTCTTTCCCGGTTTGTTGTTTGCCATGTGGTGCTCCTGAGTGGAAGGTTGGGTTAAGGGGTTCCTTCAAACGCGCATAATTTAGCGGAAAAAGCAGGGGGATAGAAGAGCAGAATTCATTTTTTCCCCAGTATTTCCGGTGTTCCTGACACGAGCTGTCAGGGAGCCGTCTCTGATTGTTCTGTCGCTCCATGGATGACCCCAGAGCCCAGGGCTCTCCTTATGAAGCGGGCAAGCCCGCACTCCTGGTTTTTTGGCGAACTGTCCTCGTAGCCCGAGAAAGCCATATGTCTGTTGCTTTGACACCAGCCTGCAAGACAATGCTTTAAAAATAATGCGTTAGAGGGGGGTGCCCATATATAATCAGGCATGTCTGGAGCGCTCTCCGCCCCCATACTTTGGGGGCGCGCTTTTTTCAGGAGATTCCGTATGCCGATTTACGAGTATGAATGTGGGTCCTGTGGCCATCGATTGGAATCCATCCAGAAGATGAGCGATCCGGTCCTCAAGGACTGTCCCGCCTGCGGCAAGTCCACACTCAAGAAACTGATTTCCGCGACCGGTTTCCAGCTCAAGGGCAGTGGCTGGTACGCCACCGACTTCAAAGACAGCGGAAAAAAGAAGGAAAAATCTGAATCCCCGGATACTACCCCACCGAAAAAGAAGGCTGAAGGCGGCTGTGGCGGCGGCGGTTGTGGCCATGCCCACTGAGGCGTGATGGGAACCCTGCGACGTTATTTGATGGCCGGGCTGCTGGTATGGGTCCCGCTCGGCGTTACCTTGCTCATTGTGGCGTTTCTGGTGGACTTGATGGACCAGACCCTGCTTCTGCTTCCCGAGGCCATCCAGCCGGAGAATCTCCTGGGCTTCCGCATTCCGGGTCTGGGGCTCGTATTAACGGCCGTTGTGGTTTTGGTGACCGGCATGATTGTCACCAACCTCTTCGGCATGCAGCTCTTTACCATCGGTGAGCGCATCCTGCAGCGTATCCCGCTGGTGCGGTCGATCTACGCTTCGGTCAAGCAGGTTACGGAGAGCATGTTTTCCTCCGGCAAATCGTTCCGCAAGGTGGTGCTGGTGGAATACCCGCGCCAGGGCATGTGGTCGCTGGCGTTCCAGACTGGCACAGGGGCGCGAGAGATCAGCGGCAAGACCGGACAGGAAATTGTGAATATTTTTATTCCCACCACGCCGAATCCCACCTCTGGTTTTTTTCTCATGGTACCGCGCGAAGACGTGATCGAGCTCGACATGAGCGTGGATCAGGGACTTAAAATGCTGCTCTCCGTCGGCGTGGTGGTTCCGGAACATAAAAAAGACGAAATTGTTGATCAACACGCGCGCCAGGTATCCTGAGCACTTCCCGTTTCTCATACCCAGAAAACAGATAAACATGCGCAGTCATTTTTGCGGTGAACTCAACGAATCCTTTATCGGGAAGCGCGTTACCCTGTGCGGCTGGGCCCACAGCCGACGTGATCACGGCGGCGTGATATTTATTGACCTGCGCGATCGCGAAGGCGTGGCGCAGACCGTTTTCGATCCGTCGAAAAAAGAACCCTTCGCAACGGCTGAATCGGTACGTACCGAATTTGTCCTGCGCATTCAGGGCAGCGTGCGGGCGCGCCCGGCAGGCACGGAAAATCCGCATTTGCACACCGGCAAGGTGGAAGTCGTTGCTGACAGCATTGAGATTCTCAACCGCGCCGAGGCACTACCGTTCCAGCTCGACGAGGACGATTTGTCCGAGTCAGTGCGCCTGACCTACCGCTATCTTGATCTGCGGCGCGACTTCATGCAGAAGAATTTACGTCTGCGCCACAAGATAACCCAGATACTGCGCCGCTTCCTGGAAGATCGCCAATTCGTCGAAATCGAAACGCCGATGTTGACCAAGTCCACGCCCGAAGGCGCGCGCGACTACCTCGTCCCCTCACGCACGCATGCGGGGCATTTTTTCGCACTACCGCAGTCGCCACAGTTGTTCAAGCAGTTGCTGATGGTCGCGGGTTTCGAGCGTTACTTCCAGATTACGCGTTGTTTCCGCGACGAGGATCTGCGTTCTGACCGTCAACCGGAATTCACCCAGCTCGATATCGAAACTTCGTTCCTCGATGAAGACGGCGTGATGGGCCTGATGGAGGAAATGTTGCGCACGCTGTTCAAGAACGTGCTCGACGTTGATCTGCCCAATCCCATCCCGCGCATGAGCTACGACGAGTCCGTGCGCCGTTTCGGTTCCGACCGACCCGATTTACGCGTGCCGCTGGAACTGGTCGACGTCGGCGATCTCATGAAGAGCGTCGAATTCAAGGTCTTTGCCGGCCCGGCCAATAATCCGTCCGGGCGGGTGGCGGCGTTACGCGTGCCCAAGGGCGGTGAACTGCCGCGCAGCCAGATCGACGCTTATACGGCATTTGTCGGACTGTATGGCGCCAAGGGGCTGGCTTATATCAAGGTCAACGATGCCGCCAAAGGTCGCGACGGACTGCAGTCTCCGATCCTCAAGTTTCTGCCGGACGAGGTCATCGCGGGTATCATGCAACGTACCGGCGCACAGACCGGCGACCTGATTTTCTTTGGCGCCGATACGGCCAAGGTGGTCAACGACGCGCTCGGGGCGCTGCGCCTGAAACTGGGTGAGGATCTCAAGCTCATACAGGAGGGCTGGAAACTCCTGTGGGTCGTGGATTTCCCCATGTTCGACTACAATGCCGACGCCAAGCGCTGGGTAGCATTGCATCATCCCTTCACCTCACCCAAGACCGAAGACCTGGAACGTGTGGATATCGATCCGGCGAACGTGAAGGCGCGCGCCTATGACATGGTGTTGAACGGTTCCGAGATCGGTGGCGGTTCGATCCGTATCCATCGTGCGGACGTGCAGGAAAAGGTATTCGCCGCGCTCGGTATCGGTCCCGACGAAGCACGCGCCAAGTTCGGCTTCCTGCTCGATGCACTCCGGTATGGCGCGCCGCCCCACGGTGGCATTGCCTTCGGCCTCGACCGCCTGTGCGCGCTCATCAGTGGTGTGGATTCGATACGCGACGTGATCGCCTTCCCCAAGACTCAGAAGGCCTCGTGCCTGATGACCGAAGCCCCCAGCCCCGTGGACGAGATGCAGTTGCGCGAGCTGCACATAAAATTACGCAAGCCTCCGGAAAAAACCGCCGGTGTCCCTGCCGACGAAAAAGCTTAAGCGGCCCGAATCGGTCCTGGTCGTGGTCTACACCCTGACCGGAAAGGTGCTGTTGCTTCGACGTACCGACGCTCCTGATTTCTGGCAATCGGTGACCGGCAGCCTGTCGTGGGAAGAGACGGAGCCCCGGCAGGCAGCGATACGGGAACTGCGGGAAGAGACCGGCTTGGAGGCTCAGGGTCTGCAGGATGCCGGATTAATCAACCGCTATACGATACTGCCGCAATGGCGCCACCGCTATGCGCCTGAGGTGAAAGAGAACACAGAAAATGTGTATTTCCTTGCACTCCCCGCGGAAAAGGTTATAACTTTGAATCCTGACGAGCACCTGGAATACGGCTGGTATGCCTTCGATGAAGCCGCGTCAAAAGTTTTCTCATGGACGAATCGCGAAGCAATTCTAAAAGTGAAGAACTCTTACTCCCTCTCTCCCGCGAAGGCGGGAGAGGGCAAGGGGAGAGGGTGACAAATTTGAATCGATAGCAAGCATGGCAACTGCACTGGCCTACGATCAATTCGACAGCATTCCCGACGGGGATTGCGATGCGCGCATTCGCGAGGCCAAAGCCAGGCTTGGCAAACGCCTGGTGATTCTTGGGCATCACTACCAGCGCGATGAGGTCTTCCGGCACGCGGATTTCACCGGTGACTCGCTCAAGCTCTCGCGTCTCGCGGCCTCGAGCGATGCCGACTACATTGTTTTCTGTGGCGTGCATTTCATGGCCGAGGTGGCGGATATTCTTTCGCGCCCGGATCAGGTATCCATCCTGCCCGATCTCTCCGCCGGTTGTTCCATGGCCGACATGGCGAATTACACGGCGGTGCAGCGCGCCTGCAAGGAACTCGGCGCGTTGTTCGATCCGGATCAGCGCATGACGCCCATCACCTATATCAATTCCTCGGCCGACCTCAAGGCCTTTTGCGGCAACCATGGTGGACTCGTGTGCACCTCGTCGAATGCGGCGCGCGTGCTCGAGTGGGCGTATAAACAGCGCGAGAAAGTATTGTTCTTTCCCGATCAGCATCTCGGCCGCAACACGGCGCATCGAATGGGTATCCCGTTGGATGAAATGGCGGAGTGGGATTTCAACCAGCCACGCGGCGGTCTGACTCAGGAACAAATCGAAAAAGCCAAGATCCTGCTATGGAAAGGTTTCTGCTCGGTGCACCAGATGTTCAAGCCGCAACACATCGACGCGTTCCGGAACGCACATCCGGAAGGCAAGGTGATCTCGCATCCCGAGTGTTCGTTCGAGGTCTGCCAGAAATCGGATTATGTCGGCTCGACCGAATTCATCATTAAAACCATTGAACAGTCGGCGCCGGGCAGCCGCTGGCTCGTTGGCACCGAGCTCAATCTTGTGAATCGTGTTGCCGAACAGGGTCGGGCTCAGAAAAAGATTGTCGAATTCATGTCGCCCACGGTGTGCATGTGTTCGACCATGTTCCGCATTGATCCCCAGCACCTGCTGTGGACGCTGGAAAATCTGGTTGTCGGGCGCGTGGTCAATCAGATCAAGGTGGCTCCGGCCGAAGCCGAGGCCGCACGTCTGGCGCTCAGCCGCATGCTTGATGTCTCGCCATAGCTGTCACTAAGCCTCAAGCCGTCGTTCTCGTTCATGGCCTGTGGTTCTCGGGCTACATTCTGTTTGTGTTGGCGCGGCGCTTGCGCCGTCAGGGGTTTATTGTTCATACGTTTTCCTATGCTTCCGTGCGTGCCGATCTCCATGCCAATGCCGCGAGGCTGGCGCATTTCCTGGAAGCGCTCGACGCCGATACCGTGCATCTCGTGGGACACAGTTTGGGTGGCATCCTGATCCGTGCGCTGTTTCATGATCATCCCCAACAGAAGCCCGGGCGCATCGTCACGCTGGGCACACCGCACGGCGGCAGCCGCGTAGCGCAACATCTCAGCCGGTTCAGCTTCTGGCGCACAGTGATGGGAAAAAGTGTTGCGCAATTACTGGCAGGCGAACCGCAGCATTGGACAGTTCCCCCACGTGAAATCGGCGCAATCTGCGGCACCCGTTCTGTCGGCCTCGGCCGACTGCTGTATCGTGGCCTGCCGCGACCGAACGACGGCCTGCTGACGGTGAAAGAAAGCGCCTTGGCCGCCGCGTGTGAACACCTGGCGTTACCGGTCTCTCACACCGGCATGATGTTTTCGCGGACGGTGGCCAATCAGATCGGGCATTTTCTGGTTTCTGGGAAATTTCTTGTAGTGTAAGTAAACCCGACATTCATTAGCTTCCCTTTGCGGTTCCGCATGTTGCGCTTTCCACGCGCAGCACCTCCTCATTCGTTCCATTCAGAGCAATTGACCCAAGGATGAGGGGGGGGGGTAGGCTCATACCTGAAAACAACCAGACGCTTGCCCACGCCTGATATTCGGCGCATTGGCTTAATGAAGGGCGCTAAAACAATTCAACGAAAAATGAGGAGGAGGAATATGTTTAACAAATACAAATTGGTTATTGTATCGTTAGGCATCGCGTTGCTGAGCGCATGCGGTTCGGGTGGAGGGGGCGGTGATGGCAGTAGTACCCCTGCCCCTGTGCCTACGGATACGAATATAGCCTTTCAGTTTATCCCGCCAGGCTATTTTTCAAACGGGTACAAGGAGACATATCAGTTGACTGGGAGCGATACGGCCGGAGGCACGTATACAGCTACAATATCGGTAACCACGCTGGCCCAGACAACATTCAATAGCCAGCCGGCTATTCCAAGTCAATCGTTGGTCAATATCACAAATACCAGTACCGGTGCTTTTGTCACGGGAACAGGCACTTCATATTTCTCAGTGGACAGCGCAAGCAGGATGTATCTTGGTTTTACAGATTCTGATGGCATCACCCATACTGCCGTATCATTAAGCGTCATCCCTCAAAGCGCGAAGATCGGTGATTTTGGTACTGTCGGGACATATTCTGGAGCGAGCGAATCTACCCAGATCACATGGCGGCTGACAAACGCTAATAACGGATTGGCCAATCAGGTAATAAGCGAAACCACCACGATATTTGGAAATCTTGAGTTTTCGGAAGAAACCAGTTACGTGATCGACCAGTCCGGGAATCGGAAATCAGTGACCGCAAAAATTTACTACGATGACAGCGGCATAACAATAACCCTGTCCGGAAATAAGCAATGAAAAAGGCATGAAGAGGATATCAACCAAAACAAAAAGCCCCGATAGGGGCTTCTTGTTTTGGTTACCATGTAGGATGGGTGAAACCCATCATTCTTAATTAAAGGGAACCTCTAATAATTCAAATGTAGGGTGGGCTGAGCGAAGCGAAACCCGCCGAACAATATGATTTTGTTGGGTCCGCCGCTGACCCGGCTTGACCCAACCTACATGAGAAGCGATTTTTTAGAGGTTCCCTAAAGGCTCGCATGATATTTTCGGCCCATGACGAATTACCGCCGCGCGAAGACCCCCGGAGGAACATACTTTTTCACGGTGAATCTCTCTGAACGCCAAAGAGCGACGCTCATAGAGCATATTGATCTGCTCAAGCGTTCACTGCGGGAAGAGAAAAAACTGAATCCTTTTCGGATTAACGCACTGGTGATATTGCCGGATCATTTGCATGCCGTGCTCACGCTGCCGGACGGTGATGCCGACTATTCAGGACGGTGGCGACGCGTCAAGGCTGCGTTTTCGGCGGCGCTACCGCCTACCGAGAGACGCTCAACGAGCCGCAGAACGAAAGGCGAGCGGGGCATCTGGCAACGACGTTTCTGGGAGCATCTTATCCGCGATGAAGGGGATTACGCCCGGCACTTGGATTATGTTCATTTCAACCCGGTTAAACATGGCCACGTGACACGGGTGCAAGACTGGCCACACTCGACGTTTCATCGGTTTGTTCGGGAAGGAAAATATCCGCTGGATTGGGCCGGGGGCGATCAGACGGATTTTGCCGTTGGTGAACGGGAGTGATGGGTTTCACCCATCCTACGTGTAATGCGGGTTGGGGCGGGACGGGCGGCGGTGTTAAACTGTGCGCTGCGGTGAAAAGACCGCCAAAACCAGCGAAAACCACAGGAACCCGCATGGCCGGCCACAGCAAATGGGCCAACATCAAGCACCGCAAGGGCGCTCAGGACGCCCGACGCGGCAAGATTTTTACCAAACTGATCCGCGAAATCACCATCGCCGCACGCATGGGCGGAGGCGGTGACCCCAAGCTCAATCCGCGCCTGCGTGCCGCCATCGATAAGGCTCTCAGCACCAACATGACCCGGGACACTATCGAGCGCGCCATCAAGCGCGGTACCGGCGAACTCGAAGGCGCGCAATACGAGGAAGTGCATTATGAAGGCTATGGCCCGGCCGGGGTCGCGATCATGGTCGAGTGCACCACCGATAACCGCACCCGCACCGTGAGTGACGTGCGCCATGCCTTCTCCAAGCATGGAGGCAATCTGGGTCAGGACGGTTCAGTGGCTTTTCTCTTCAACAAAACTGGTGTGCTCAACTATGCCCCCGGGACAAGTGAAGACAAGATAATGGAGGCCGCGCTCGAGGCCGGGGCCGATGACGTGGTCACGGATATGGACGGCTCGATTGAGGTCCTGATCACACCGGAGGCGTTCCATGCCGTGGTCGAGGCCATGGACAAGCGTGGCCTCAAGCCCGAGCAGGCCGAGATACAACAGCGCGCCACTACCTCTGCTCCTGTTATGAGCGAGGACGCGGAAAAAATGCTCAGGCTGCTGGAAGCACTGGATGATCTGGATGACGTGCAGAGTGTGTATTCAAATGCAGAGTTTCCCGAAGAATTATTAAAGCAGGCGAGTTGATGCGAGTCCTCGGCATCGATCCTGGTTCCCGCATTACCGGCTTCGGTGTGGTGCAGGTGTTACGCAATGGCCGTATCGAATACATCGCCAGCGGTTGCGTGCGCATGCCCAAGGCAGATCTCGCTGGCCGGCTCAAGACGGTGTATGACGGCGTGTCTGAAATCATCCGAACCTATCAACCGACAGTGCTGGCCATTGAAAAGGTATTTATGGCAAAAAACGCGGATTCCGCGCTTAAGCTCGGGCAGGCACGCGGCGCGGCGATACTCGCCGGCGCCAACCAGATGCTCAACATCGCCGAATACACCGCGCTTCAAATAAAGAGTGCCGCGGTCGGTAAGGGCCATGCCGGCAAACAGCAGGTACAACACATGGTGAAGGCGTTGCTCGGTCTTTCCAGTGCGCCCCAGGCCGATGCCGCCGATGCGCTTGCTTGCGCCATATGCCATGCGCATCATGCGGTCGGCCATCTGTCGTTGGCGCAGGCCTTGACCCGGCGCAAATCAGGCCGGCGTGGTATGAGGTTGCCCCTGTGATCGGCCGGCTGCACGGCGTGCTGCTGCGTAAGGAGCCCCCAGCGCTGCTGGTGGACGTGGGCGGCGTGGGTTACGAACTGGAGGCGCCCATGACTACCTTTTACGACCTGCCCCCGGTGGGTGAGCAGATCACGCTCTACACGCATCTGGTTGTGCGCGAGGATGCACACCTATTATATGGTTTCGTGCGCGAGTCACAGCGGCGGCTGTTTCGCGATCTGCTCAAGGTCAATGGCGTGGGACCGCGCGTGGCCCTGGCGGTACTTTCGGGGTTGTCGGATGTAGAGTTCACACGCTGTGTGGCGGAAGAAGACATAACACGATTGACCAAGGTGCCGGGCATTGGACGCAAAACCGCTGAGCGACTCGTTATCGAAATGCGCGACAAATTACCGAAAGAAATCCCGCTGCCAAGTCCCAGCACGGCGGCAGAGGGACCCGCGGCACCGGCCGATCCGGTGAGTGAGGCGGTTGGTGCGCTGGTGTCGCTCGGCTACAAACCGAACGAGGCGAGCCGGGCAGTGCGCGGCATGGCCACCAAGGGATTGAGTGCGGAAGAAATCATTCGTCAGGCCCTGAAGGGCATGGCAGTATAGATAAATGGACAGGATTAACAGGATTTTCAGGATTAAAAGCGAAGCCAAGATTTTTGTTTCTAATCCTGTTAGCCCTGTAGATCCTGTCTATTGGGTTTTTTGAATGATTGAGACCGACCGACTGGTATCCGCGCACGCGGTGGAGGCGACCGACGAAACCATCGACATTCGCCGGTTGCGTCCCGCACGCTTGGCGGAATACGTCGGTCAGGAGCCGATCCGCCGGCAAATGGAAATTTTCATTGCCGCCGCCCGCGGGCGCGACGAGGCACTGGACCACGTACTGCTGTTCGGACCGCCCGGCCTCGGCAAGACCACGCTGGCGCATATTGTGGCCAATGAAATGGGCGTGGGTCTGCGCCAGACCTCCGGGCCGGTGCTGGAACGTCCCGGCGATCTGGCCGCCATCCTGACCAATCTGCAACCCAACGACGTTCTTTTCATCGATGAAATTCACCGGCTGAGTCCCATCGTCGAGGAAATCCTCTATCCCGCGATGGAGGATTATCAGCTCGACATCCTCATCGGCGATGGACCCGCGGCGCGCTCCATTAAGCTCGACCTGCCACCGTTCACACTCGTGGGCGCGACCACGCGCGCGGGGCTGCTGACCTCGCCGTTGCGTGACCGCTTTGGCATCGTCCAGCGCCTGGAGTTTTACAATCCTGAGGAACTCGCCCGCATCGTGGCGCGCTCCGCCGGGATTCTCGAGATACCGATCGAGCCCGATGCCGTGTCCGCGATCGCGACCCGCTCACGCGGCACCCCGCGCATCGTCAACCGCCTGTTGCGGCGCGCGCGCGATTTCGCCCAGATCAAAGGCGATGGACGCCTGACGGGCGACATCGCCGAACTGGCGCTCAACATGCTAGAAGTGGACCAGTGCGGCTTCGACATGCTTGATCGCAAGCTGTTGCTGGCTGTCATCGAGAAATTTTCCGGTGGTCCGGTGGGGGTGGACAACCTGGCCGCGGCCATCGGCGAGGAGCGTGATACCATCGAGGACGTGATTGAGCCGTTTCTGATTCAGCAGGGATATCTCATGCGCACGCCACGCGGACGCCTGGCCACCGCCATGGCGTGGCGGCACTTCGGGCTTAGCGCCCCGGCCGCAGACGAGCGGCCGCAGCGCGATATTTTTCGGGAATGAATAATATTGTTTAGCGCAAAGGCGGAAGATATTCGGATTAACAGGATTTTTTTGCGCTCTTGGCGTTCTTGCGGTGAAAACTAACATGGGTTCTGTTTTTTCGATTCCGATTCGTGTGTATTACGAAGACACTGACGCAGGCAATGTCGTGTATTACGCCAATTATCTGAAATTCATGGAACGGGCCCGCACCGAATGGCTGCGTGCTCTGGGCTTCGAGCAGGATGAACTTTTGCGCCGCGACGGTGTCTTGTTTGCCGTGCGCTCCGCCCGACTGGAATTTCTGAAGCCGGCCCGTTTCAACGATCTGTTGCAGGCAACGGTGCGGGTGAATCGGCGCGGCAAGGCCAGCATCACCTTTGCCCAGGAAATCCGGCGCGAAGAACTCACACTTTGTGAAGGCGAAGTGAAAGTGGCCTGTCTCGATGCCGCCACGTTTACCCCACGACCGATTGCGGAAGGCATGGGATCAAAAATCGACGCAGGAATTTAAAGCATGGACATAACCACGAACGAAGGGATTGCACTGTTGTCACTCATCCAGCACGCCTCGCTGCCGGTGCAGCTGGTCATGCTGCTCCTGATGGTGGCCTCGGTGCTTTCCTGGACCATGATTTTCCGCAAATGGTTCGCGATTAAATCCGCCGGATCGGTGGCCGACCGTTTCGAAGCCAAGTTCTGGTCCGGCGCCAATCTCAATCAGATGTTTACCGAGCAGTCGAAGAAAGACGCTAATGCCACCGGCATGGCCAGCATTTTTGTCGAGGGGTTCCGTGAATACAAGCGTCTCAGTCAGGAGACCAAGATCGAGCCCATGGATATCCTCGAGGGCGTGCAGCGTGCCATGCGCGTGGGGCTGTCACGCGAAATCGATTATCTGGAAACGCATCTTTCGTTTCTGGCCACGGTCGGTTCGACCAGCCCCTATGTTGGCCTGTTCGGTACCGTTTGGGGCATTATGAATTCCTTCCGTTCCCTCGGCATGGTGCAGCAGGCCACCATCGCGCATGTGGCTCCGGGCATTGCCGAGGCCCTGATCGCCACGGCCATCGGCCTGTTTGCCGCTATCCCGGCGGTGATTGCGTATAACCGTTATTCCAACAAGGTGGAACGGCTGGTGACGCGCTACGAGATATTCATGGACGAATTTTCCAGCATTCTCCAGCGCCAGGCCTACGCGGCAAGGGCCTAGACATGGTGCCTTACCGCAAGCGCCACAAGAAACTGATGAGCGAGATCAATGTCGTGCCCTACATCGATGTCATGCTGGTGCTGCTCGTGATCTTCATGATAACTGCTCCGTTACTCTCCCAGGGCGTGAAAGTGGACTTGCCGAAAGCAGCTTCACAACCGGTTGAATCCCAGGACCAGGAAACGCTGGTGGTGACGGTGGATCGCGAAGGCAGTTATTATCTCGATGACCGGCGCATCGCATCCGAAGAGCTGCGCAGAAAAGTAGCGGCCATTCTGAAATTGAGACCAAAAACGCCGGTATTGATTCGTGGCGACCGGACAGCGAATTATGGCGAAGTTGTGAAAGCGATGACCTTGCTCCAGTCTGCGGGCGCGTCGAGTGTGGGGCTGCTGACCGAGCCGCCTGGAAAATAGCGTGTTGCCGAGAACCTTACGTCACAATCCCGGGAGGGTCCGGGCCATTATATATGCCGTGCTGGTGCACGCGGTGATAATCGGACTCGCCATCATCGGTTTCCGCTGGACGGTGGATTCGCCTTCCTCGGAGAAAGTGATACAGGCCACGGCCGTGTCAGAACCGCCGATACGCCATCCAGAAGAGGACAAGAAACGTGCCCAGGAGAATGAGGCGCAGCAGAAGAGCGAAGCCGACAAGCGCCGTCAGAACGAGCTGAAAAAAAAGCAGGATGAAGAACAAGCGCAGCAGCGTCTGATTACGGAGCGCAAGAAAAAGGAAGCCGAGGAAAAGGAAAGGCAAAAGCGCGCGGCGGACGATGAACGCAAGAACGAGCAAAAACGTCGGCAGAAACTGACCGAGCAATCGCTTCAGGAGCAATTGGAGGCGGAAGAGAAGGCCCGCCAACAAGCAGCGCATACCGCGCGCACGGCCTCCGAGGTCGATAAGTACCGATCGCTGATTGGTCAGCGTGTCAGCCGCAGCTGGAACCGGCCGATGGGTGTGGCGAAAGGTCTTAAGTGTGTGGTGAGTGTGCGCTTGGCGCCGGGTGGCGAGGTGTTGTCGGCCAATGTGGTACGCTCCAGCGGGAACGCGACTTTTGATCGTTCGGTGGAAAACGCTGTTTACAAGGCCGCGCCCTTGCCTTTGCCGGAGGATCCGACCTTGTTTAATAATTTCCGAGAAATTGAGTTTTTGTTCAATCCCGAGGAATAGGAAACTGGACACTTGATGCGACTTATTGCCAAAGTTATTGCCCTGCTGGGATTAGTGGCGTGCCCTGTCTTTGCTCACGCCGTGCTAACTATCGAAATTACGCGTGGCGTGGATGTCGGCACGCCCATCGCCATCGTGCCATTCGGTTGGGACGGCGCTGCTCCGCTGCCGCAGAATATATCTGACGTGATTGAGTCAGATCTGGCGCGCAGTGGCTACTTTGCCGTGCTGTCGCGCAAGGATTTTATTTCATTACCACGCGAGGACAAGGACGTGGTGTTCAAGGATTGGCGCATCCTCAAGGCCGAGGCCCTGGTGATTGGCAGCGTGCGTCAGGTGGCTCCGGGAAAATTCCAGGTGCAGTTCAGACTTTATGATGTTTTCAAGGGGTCCCAAATCGCCGGCTTTCGTTATATCATTGGGGCTGAAATGCTGCGCTCGGTAGCGCATCAGATCAGTGACATTATTTACGAGAAAATTACAGGCGAACCTGGCGCGTTCAACACCCGGATCGCCTATGTGACGCGCGAGGAACCGCCCGGTGTGAAGCCGGTCTATAAGCTGCAAGTGGCGGACTCGGATGGCGTTAATCCCCAGACGGTGGTGCGTACTCCCGAGCCGCTGATGTCGCCAGCCTGGTCTCCGGATAGCAAACGTCTGGCCTATGTATCTTTTGAAGACAAGCGATCGAAGGTGTATATCCAGAACATGATGGACGGCCGGCGGGAGATGGCCGCTGAATTTTCTGGTATCAATGGGGCGCCGGCGTGGTCGCCGGATGGCCGGAGCCTGGCGCTGACGCTGTCACGCGATGGCAATGCGGAGATTTATGCGATGCAACTTGATACCCGCACGCTCAGACGATTGACCCATGATCCGGCCATCGATACCGAGCCATCCTGGTCGCCTGATGGCCGTGATATTATTTTTACTTCCGATCGTGCCGGTACGCCGCAGATATACCGAATGAGCGCTTCCGGCGGCTCAGCGGAGCGCCTGACTTTTGATGGGGATTATAATGCCCGTGCCTCCTATGCCGCGAACGGGAAGTCCATCACGCTCGTTAGTCGCAGCCAGGGGGGCTTCCGCATCGCGACGCTGCAGGTGGACAAACGTACAATGCAGATACTGACGGAGACTTCACTCGATGAATCGCCCAGTTTTGCGCCAAATGGGCGTATGATTATCTATGCCACCGAGGTGAGGGGCCGCGGCGTTTTGGCCTCGGTTTCCGCCGACGGGCGCGTGCGTCAGTTGTTCAAGTTAGAGGAGGGTGATGTACGTGAGCCCGCCTGGTCGCCTTACAATCGTGAACTGCAATATAAGGAGTAAGTTATGAAAAACAGGAAACATCTCGCTGTATCGCTGGTTATCGCTCTCGCACTCGCCGGATGCGCCAGCGACGAAGCCGTCAAACCCTCATCGGATGAAAAAGGCGCGACCTCGGCACAGACGTCGCCTGCCGGTGATAAGTCCGGCACGGCAGGTACTGGCCTGTCCGATCGTGAAAAGCAGAGACGTGCCGAGCTTCTGTCTCAGCGGCGCGTGCATTTCGCCTTTGATAGCAGCTCTATCGATGACGAGGCGCGCGCCATCATTGAGGCGCATGCCGCCCATCTCGTGGCCAATTCGCAACTCAAGCTGACGCTCGAAGGCAATTGCGACGAGCGCGGCACGCGTGAATACAATCTGGCGCTGGGTGAGAGGCGCGCGCAGTCCGTCGAGAAGATGATGAAGGTGCTCGGCGTTGCCGGCAATCGTATCAAAACGGTTTCCTATGGCGAGGAAAAAGCGCTGTGCCAGGAGCACAATGAGTCCTGCTGGCGTCAGAACCGCCGCGCCGAGATCGGCTACTAAGTCAGGTTAATGATCATGCGGCATCCCCGGCATGTCGGTGTGTGGGCGGTGGGGGTGGTTCTTACCGGCCTGCTCGCGCCGGCGTGGGCGGCGGATGCGGCATCGGGTGGACGTAATTTACCGCCGGTAGTGGAGATGGGTGTCGGAGGAGCCTCTGCCACCTCGCCCTCGCGTGAGGTGCTGGCCGATCTTCTGCAACAGCTTGAAACGCTGCAGACGGAGCTTCGCAACCTGCGGGGTCAGGTCGAGGTGCAAGCCAACGAGATCGAGCGCCTGAAGGCGCGACAGCGCGATCTGTTGGCCGATATTGACCGGCGGGTCACCGAGCTGGAGCGTCGTGGCATTTCCCCGACAGCGCCTGAGGTGGCCCCGGCAGCGGAGAGTGCCCCCCCGGGTCCTGCCGGGCAGGCCGCCTCGGCACAGGAACAGAAAGATTACGACGCGGCATTCAGCCTGATGAAACAGGGAAAATACGATCGTGCCGCCAAAGGCTTTCGTGATTTCACCGTGAAATATCCGCAAAGCGCCCTGCGTGACAACGCTCAGTACTGGCTCGGCGAGGCCTATTACGTCACGCGTGATTTTCGCAAGTCGCTGACGGAGTTCACCCGACTCATGAGTGAGCACCCCAAGAGCCCGAAAGCACCGGATGCCCTGCTCAAGATCGGTTACAGCCATTATGAACTCGGTGAGTGGGTCAAGGCGCGTGAACATCTCAATCAGGTGGTCGCGCGTTACCCCGGCCAACTCGCGGCCAAATCGGCGGAACTGCGGCTGGCGAAGATGAAGAAACAGGGGCATTAGTTTGTGCCGCCATCGGAGACAACCGCTGTAACCCTTCGGCCGGATTCCTCCGCCAGCGACCGGCTGCGCATCACGGAAATCTTTTATTCATTGCAAGGCGAGGCCCGCACCGTGGGCTACCCCACGGTGTTTATTCGTCTGACCGGTTGTCCGCTGCGTTGCAGCTATTGCGACACCGAATATGCCTTCTATGGCGGGCAGTGGATGGAGCTCGAAGATATATTGAAACGCGCCGATGAACACACGCCGCGCTACGTGACCGTGACGGGCGGCGAGCCGCTGGCGCAGCGTCCCTGTCGCGAACTGCTTGCGGCGCTGTGCGACCGTGGTTATGAAGTGTCGATTGAAACTGGTGGTGCGATCGATATTGCCGGTATCGACCCGCGCGTGAGCATCGTGATGGACCTCAAGACACCTGGCTCCGGCGAAGAGCGTCGCAATCTTTATACCAACATCCCGCATCTCGCCCGCAAGGACCAGGTGAAATTCGTCATCTGCGATCGTGTCGATTACGAGTGGAGCTGCGCCAAGCTTGCCGAGCATCAGTTGGATCAGCGCTGCGAGGTGCTGTTCTCTCCCTGTCATGGGCAACTGAGCCCGACTGATCTGGCTGAGTGGATTTTGCAGGATCACTTGCCGGTACGCATGCAGATACAACTGCACAAGATTCTCTGGAACGATGCCCGCGGACACTGAGGCCGGCAACAGGGCGGTGGTGCTGGTCTCCGGCGGTCTTGATTCCGCCACGGTGCTGGCGCTGGCCATGGCCGCCGGGGCGCGCTGTTATGCGCTTACGTTCGATTACGGGCAGCGACACCGGGTGGAGCTTGAAGCCGCCCGTCGTGTAGCCGAAAGGCAGGGCGCGGTGGAACATCGCATCGTCAAGCTCGACATCGGCTGGATGGGCGGTTCAGCCCTGACTGACACTCGCGTCGCCGTGCCGCACGTGTCATCCCCGGGAATCCCCGTCACCTACGTACCGGCGCGCAACACGGTGTTTCTTTCGATCGCGCTAGGCTGGGCCGAGGTGCTGGGCGCGTCGGATATTTATATCGGTGCCAACGCCGTGGATTATTCCGGCTACCCGGACTGTCGTCCGGAATTCATCCGGTCCTTCGAGAGCCTGGCCAACCTGGCGACCCGGGCGGGGGTGGAAGGAAAGGGTTTTCATGTGCATGCACCGCTCATGAATATGCGCAAGCATGAAATCATTCGCACCGGCACGCGTTTGGGTGTCGATTACGCGCTCACGCTGTCGTGCTACGACCCAGATGCATCCGGATTGGCCTGTGGACGCTGCGATGCTTGCCGCTTGCGCGCGCAAGGGTTTGCCGAGGCAGAAGTGGCCGACCCCGCTCACTAGCGATGATCGCGGGCCTTGGAATTTTCCTTCTTTCTTGGCAATATTCAGCTACCCTTTTGAGGGGAGTAGTCTCCTGAGCAGTACTGAGCACGATTCAAATATTTCGGAGCAAGAATGAAAATATCAGTACTGATTCAGGAAGGTCCCTACAATCACGAAGCCTCAGACAGCGCCTACAACTTCATTCAGGCCGCTCTCGCCAAGGGTCATACCATCCGCGGTATCTTCTTCTACGACGATGGCGTGTACAACGCCACCAGGCTCATGGACCCGCCGCAGGACGACCGGCATATCTCCAAACGCTGGTCGGAGCTGGGCGCAACCGGCATCGACATGATCGTCTGTGTCGCCGCGGCCAAACGCCGCGGCATCACCAACGAGGTGCTGGTGCCGAATATCCGCATTTCGGGACTGGGGCAGCTGGCCAGCATGATCGATGAATGCGACCGGTTTGTGACGTTTGGCGACTGATTTTCAGATTACACAGAGACACAATTCATGGCAGCGACGGGAAAAAAGGTCATGGTGACGGTGCGCAGGGCGCCGCACGGCAGCATTTACGTGCAGGAATCCGTCGAGGTCATGTTCATCTTCGCGACTTACGACATGGACCTCTCGGTGGTTTTCCTTGACGATGGTGTGCTGGCGCTGCAGAAGGGGCAGGACACGAAAGGGCTCGGCATCAAGGGCTTCATGGCCTCGCTCGGTGCGCTCGTGGACTGGGAGGTCACCAACGTTTACGTGGACCGGCAATCGCTCAAGGATCGCAATATCGCGGAGGACGCGATCATCTCGATCGGCAAGGATGACGACACCGACGCGCCCATCCGGCCCAAGGTGCTGGATAGCGCCGAGATCGCCAAAATGATGGCGGCACAGCACGCCATCGCTTCATTCTAGGAATCCCCATGCTCCATACCGTCAACAAGTCCCCATTTCAAAACAGCTCGCTGGAGGACTGCCTGCGCGTGGCGCAGAAGGGCGATGTCATCCTGTTGCTGGAGGACGGCGTGTACGCGGCGTCAGCAGGAACGGCGAAATCGTCCTTGATTGAAAAGGTCGTGAAGCAAAATGCGGTTTATGCCATTGAAGCAGACCTGAAGGCGCGCGGCCTTGGAAACCTCATCAAGGATGTTGGTATTGCCAGCTACGGCGATTTCGTTGACTTGGTGGAGAAGCACACGGCTCACGCCTGGTTATGAAATGACTTATCACCACGGGGAGCACGGGGCGTGAAAGTACTCAGAAAAAATGGGAATGCCATTCTTACCTTTTATGTTTCCCCCCGTGTCCCCCGTGGTTTGAATTCATTTTGTATCGGTTCTAAGACGCCTTCCTGATATAGAAGTGAATCTTTCCGCCTTCTTCGCTGGTTTCGACAAGTTGATCGCCGGTCTTGTTGACCAGCGCCGGGATATCGCTGCGGGTGCCGGGGTCTGTCGCCAGCAGATGCAGCACCTGTCCTGCTGTCAATGACTGCAACATTTTCTTGCATTTCATGATGGGCATGGGGCAGTTGAGTCCCGTGGTGTCCAGTTCTTTATCAAATGTCGGCATTGGCGTACCTCATGGTAAACGACTAAATGTTGATTTTACTATCCTGTTTTTTCCGGGGGAAGCGCTATCTGCCTGTGTCAGAATGCCACGAGTAATACGCTGGTACTCACGGGTGAGTATGGCGCTAGACGCGAATACGACGCAAAATAATCCCATGCCCGGGTTGTCAGGAATAAAGTGATGTGTGGTAACGTCTCTGACAGTCCAAAGTTTTTCATGAATCAAGGTGGCAGACGGGGGTTTCCATGGAATTGAGTAACATTCATAACGTGGCGCTGTGGGGTTTCCTGGCGGCGGTGGTGTTTGGCGCCATCGCCAACAAGACCAATTTCTGCACCATGGGGGCGGTCAGCGACTGGGTCAACATGGACGACAAGAACCGGCTGCGGGCGTGGTTCCTCGCCATCGGCGTCGCCATCATCGGTTCGCAATTATTGCAGGCATGGGGATTTATCGATCTGGGCCAATCCATCTATCTCACAGCCAATTTCGGCTGGCTGGGTCACGCCCTCGGCGGGTTTCTCTTCGGTGTCGGCATGACCCTGAGTGGCGGTTGCGGCCAACGTACCCTGGTGCGGGTTGGCAGCGGTAATCTGAAATCGCTGGTGGTGATGTTGCTGATGGGCATCACAGCCTACATGACCTTACGCGGACTGCTGGCCCCCGTACGCATCAATGTCATTGAGACTACCAATCTGGATCTTGCTGCGCGCAACCTGTCCAGCCAGGGTCTTCCGACCTTGATCCAGTCTGTCACCGGCATTGCTGACATGCAGGTAGTACGATGGGTGGTGGCAGCGGTTGTGGGACTCGGATTCACTTTGTATGCACTGGCGAGCAGTGAGTTTCTCAAAAGCTACTGGAATCTTTTTGCCGGGTTCAGCGTCGGTCTGCTTGTCGTCGCTGGTTGGTACATTACCGGCAAGATTGGCTTTGACGAGTTTGAACCCGTGCGCCTGGAATCCTTCACCTTTGTTGCCCCGGTAGGCGAGAATTTGAATTATCTGATGACCTACACCGGATCGACGATCAATTTTGGCGTCGCCGCCGTGCTCGGTGTCATCGCCGGTTCATTCCTGTATGCCGTGTTGTCCGGTACTTTCCGCATTGAAACCTTCAGCACGCGCGAAGACATGGTGAATCATGTCATCGGCGGCGTGCTCATGGGTTTTGGCGGCGTTATTGCGCTGGGCTGCACCATCGGCCAGGGCGTCACCGGCATGTCCACGCTGGCGCTCGGTTCGGTGATTACTCTGGTCACGATCATTTTCGGCGCTGCGCTTACCATGAAGATGGAGTACTACTTGATGGATGAGCAAGGCTTCTTCCGCGCGCTGAGATTGTCGCTGTCAGACTTGAAGTTGCTGCCCGCGGCCCGTTAAAACCCTAACTTCCCGAGCAGTGCTTTTTCCTCGTTATCCGGTTTGACAGGGTAACGTGGCCTCAGGATAATGCCGCCCTCCTGTTTTTTCCCTTCCCACGCGGGCCGTTAGCTCAGTCGGTAGAGCAGCTGGCTTTTAACCAGTTGGTCGGCAGTTCGAATCTGCCACGGCCCACCATTTTTGCATGAGCTCTCCCGAGTTCGCATATATTATTGATGACTCCTGCCGATACGCCATCCTCCACAGCACCAATACCGCGATTGTTTTTTGCGCTGTGGCCGCCGATCGAATTGAGCCAAGAGCTGTATCGGCTTGCGGGTAACGTTCTTCGTGACGGATCTGTTCGGCGCGTGGTGCCGGAAAACATTCATCTGACCTTGGCCCTTCTGGGTTCCGTCGGCGCATCGTTTCGGGGGTGTGCTGAACAGACGGCCTCGGCGGTTCGTGTTGAGCCTTTTATGCTGGCCCTGGAACAGATGGGTTGCTGGCCGAAATCGGGCATCCTGTGGGTGGGGCCGGGACAGTCGCCGGAACCGTTGTCAGGGCTGGTGCAGGTTTTGAATACCGGACTGGGTGCCTGTGGCTATCGAGCGGAGAAACGTCCTTATGCCGCGCACCTGACGCTTTCGCGTAAGTTGCGTCCTTGTGTGCCGTCGTATTCCATTGAACGCCATCCGTGGGAAATAAACCAATTCCACCTCGTGCAATCGCACACGTTCGCGGACAGTGCGCATTACCAGATTCTCCGTTCCTGGCCGCTTAATTCGCCAGCAGCGTAAGCACGCGTTCCTTCGACGGCAGCTTCTCGTAGAGCAGGGCACGCATAGCAATCAGGTGAGGTAGTGAGCCTTGGTCGGACAGAATTTTCAGGGCGCTGTGTCCTTGGCGATCCGCCATGCTTTGGCGCCGCCGCAGGTCCTGAATACTCAGCGCCGGGTCGCTATAGGAAAAATAGGCGATTCGCTGGCGATGCCGGATGAGCTCGAGGGTAACGGTGCGATTTTTCAGATCGCCGCGCATGCCAATAACCAGTGCCAGCTCGCCGCGCTTGGCGATGAGATAACTGAAATAATTGGTGTCGCTGGCGGTGCAAATCATGCGCGCGATGTCCTGCTGTACCAGTTCCGTCAGAGGGCTGCGTTTTTCCTCGTAACGACACTTTCCGCGAGCTCGGACGTTCCGGAGCTGGGCGGTTATTTCTTCGATGGTGAAATATCCCGTCATGCCGTAGCCGTCCAGCCGGAATGGCCCCTACCAGCGCGCGTAGAGTCGACCGTTTTCAACCTTGGTCTCGAAACGTTTCAGGGGGCGATTGCCTTTTTCCACGCACTCGCCGGTTTTGATGTCGAAGGCCCAGTGATGTTTGGGGCAGGTGAGACGAAAACCCTCTAGCGCCAGATGCGGAATATTGGTGACCTGATGGGGGCAACGACTGTCGTATACCTGGAACTCCCCGTTGGCGCGGTAGATGAACAGGTTGCGGCCGTCGCTGTCGCTGTAGGTGATTTTACCATCCGGAATCTGATCCGCCGGTTTAACATCGTGCCAGCGCTTTTCCGCGCCCAGGTTCTCAGCGCGGAATTCCGGAATATCCATGTCGAGCAGGATGTCGACGGCCCACACGATTTTGGCCAGCCCGAGCGCCGGGAAGGCATGCAAGATGGCGTCGAGGATTTCGCTGGGTGTGGCGCCGGCGTCGAGCGCGCGTGGAAGATACTGGCGCAATCCACCTTCGGTCTGGACCGCGATCTTGGTGATGACCGTGATCAGCATACGCGTTTTGGGATCGAGCGATTTGCCCGTTTCCTTGAGAAATTTCAGGTAGGCCTTCATCGCCTCGGGGCGGGCGCTGACCAGATAATTTAGAGCGTCGCTCATCCAATACTCTCCTGTGATTTACCGTATAAAGCGCAAGGACAATGTCCTGTACAGATGAGGTGGGTATTATGCGCAGCGTGCGCTTGATGCGCCAGTCGTCGAACGCGGTGACAACAGCTTATTTCAAATCTGAGTCAGATGAGCCCATGTCTCAGGCGCCCATGGGGATATATTTGGTGGGTATGACGCCGTGCTCGCCCGGCGGAAGGACCTTGCGGATCTCCAGCTTGCTGCTGCTTTTTTCGTTGGCATACTCCATCAGGTCGATGACCCTGGACGGTGTAAACGGGGTCTTGTCCGAGTTCAGTACCATGGCTACCTTGGGTCGCAGGCGGCGCGCACGGTTGATCGAGACCACCACCCCGATGCTGCCATTGCTGAGTTCGACAACACTGCCGATGGGGTAGATGCCCATGCATTGGATAAACTGCTCCACCAGCAACGGTTGGAAATCCCGGCCGCGCCAAGAGTACATTTTCGTGAGCGCCTCGTGCGCCGATAGCCCGGCGTGGTAAGAACGATCCGAGGTGATGGCGTCGTAGCAATCCACAATGCCCCCGACGGATCCGAAGAGCCCGATCTGATCTCCCTTGGAACCGACGGCATAGCCCCCGCCCGCGTAACGTTCATGATGGTAGCGGGCGACGTCAATGGAGGCGGAAGCGATGCCGTGCGTCTGTTCGAGGATACTCACTCCATGAGGGACGTGGCTCTTCATGAGGGCGAACTCCTCCTCGGTGAGCTTGCCTGGTTTATTGATGATGTCATTTGAAACTTTCATCTTGCCGATGTCATGCAGCAACGCGCCGATACCGAGGAGATTCAGCTCCTCGTCTGAGAGTTCCAAATGCCGGCCAAAGGCCAGCGCCAGAATGCAGACCCGCAGGCTGTGCAGCGCGGTGTACTCGTCCTTGTCCTTGAGCTGGTTGAGGCACATGAGCGCGTCCGGATTGCGGATGACGCTGTCCACCATATCGGCCACAACCTTCTTGGCCGCCTTAGTGTCGATACTGCGGCCAAGGCGCACATCGCCCATGATGCCGTAGACGGCCTCGCGGGTTTCGGTCACGATCTCCCGAGCGTGTCCGATTTCTTCCTCGAGCACGGTGACGTCCTGGTATCGCGGGGGACGCTGGTGTCCCGGTGTGAACCGTTCCAGAACCTTTTCGAATATGATGACATGCTCTTTCTGTTCCTTGGGAACAGTCAAGGCTGGCGCCACGTTGGCGGAAGGGCGGGGCTTCGATGAGACGCTATGCCCCTGTTCAGTGTCAACGTAAACGTGCTGACAGTAACGACCGATCTCCTCGATCTGATCGTCCGATTGAACTTCGAAACCCTGAAAAAGGAACTTTGTATCACGCCAATGGCGACCCACCAGCTCGGACACATACATGCCGTGCCGAAGATCCTGAACGGGAATCTTCTTTTTCATAACATAAAGATAGCAGCAAGATTCGCGCCAAATTGGCGCAAATTTCAATTAATGAGGGAAGGGAGGGGCCTAGGCTTTCTTTTTGTTTTCAAGCAGTTCTTGGATTAGCGGGGTGAGGATGATTTCCATGGCAAAGCCCATCTTTCCGCCGGGTACGACGATGGTATTGGGGCGGGACATGAACGATCCCTGAATCATGCTCAGAAAGTAGGGGAAATCGACCTTCTTGGGGTCGCGGAAACGAATGACCACCATGCTCTCATCGGGGGTCGGAATATCGCGTGCGATGAAGGGATTGGAGGTATCCACCACGGCCACGCGCTGGAAGTTCACGTGCGAGCGTGAAAACTGCGGTGTGATGTAGTGCACGTAGTCGTACATGCGGCGCAGAATGGTGTCCACTACCGCCTCGGCCGAATAGCCGCGCTCGGCGGTGTCGCGGTGAATTTTCTGTATCCACTCAAGATTGACGATTGGCACCACGCCCACAAGCAAGTCTACCCATTTGGCAGCATCCACGTTGGCCTTGGCGTCCACTACGCCGCCGTGCAGTCCTTCGTAAAACATGAGGTCGGTGCCGCGCGAAATATCTTCCCACGGAGTGAACTCGCCGGCCTTGAGGCTGATGTTGAGGCGTTTGTTGTGCTCCGCCGCTTCGCCGTCACTGTGCAGGTAATAGCGTTTTTTGCCCGCGCCGGTCTCGCCGTAGGATTTGAACTGTTTTTCCAGCTCGGCGAATATATTGGCCTCAGGACCGAAGTGACTGAAATTGTGATTGCCGCTGGTCTCGGCCTTTTTCATCGCCTCGCGCATCTCAACGCGGTTATAGCGGTGAAAGCTGTCACCCTCGACGATGGCCGGATTAATTTGCGCACGCCGAAAGATGTGCTCGAAGGCGCGCTTGACGGTGGTGGTGCCGGCACCGCTCGAACCGGTGATGGCAATGATCGGGTGCTTCCTGGACATCGTTGAGAACCCCTTGGGCCGATAAAAGCGGCACATTCTACATCAGGGCGATTAGCGTATACCACCATCGGTGGTGGTGCCGATTCGTGCCTGGCAGGTGTTACACCGCAATTCCGGGGTTGCCAGAAACGCCCTTCAGGCGCGGGGTATAGGGGCGGTCAATGCGGACGGATTTTTTAGAGCGCAGATATTCGGCGACGATGTCCCATACGGGCTTGCCAGGTTCGATCGGTTGAACGCTGGCCCAACCGGCGACCTTGTATTTTTTGCCGGGATCGAGCGGCTTGCCCCGGACCACCATATTCTGGATACGCTTGCCGTGTTTCTCGGCGACGTCGAGCGTGTACTCCAGACCGCCGACACGAACCATGTCGCCACCCTGCTGGTAGTAGGGATCGGTGTGGTAGAGGTTGTCGGCGATGTCTTCCAGGATGACCTTGATCTGTTGGCCGGTGAGATGGTTGGCCGTCGCGGTGGCGTAGGTGATCGCGGTCTGATCCATGAGATTTTCCATCGTGATCGGGTCGCCCGGCAGCAGCGTGGTGCCCCAGCGAAAACCGGGCGAGAAAGCGATATCAGCGCCTTGCACCTTCAGCAGCGCGTCGATAATAAGCTGATCGAAGGTACCGTTGAAATTCCCGCGTCGGTACAACAGCCCCTCCGTTACAGCGAGTTTTTCGCCTAGCTTGTCCGCAAACGGCGCACGCACTTTCTCGATGTAGGTGGCCATTTCCTGATCGGGCGGGAGCAGATTGGCGAAAACCGGCAGCATTTTGAAACGATAATCCGCCACCTTGCCGTTCCTGACATCGAGATCAAGTACCGCCAGGTATTTGCTGTTGGAGCCGGAGTTGATGACCAGCGTCTTGCCGCCAGCATTCTTGACCAGTGACGGTGCTGGAACGGCGTCATGCGTGTGCCCGCCGAGAATGACGTCAATGCCGCGCACGCGGCGGGCCATCTTGAGATCAACGTCCATGCCGTTGTGCGACAGCACCGCGACGACCTGCGCCCCTTTGCTGCGAACCTCGTCGACCATTTTCTGCATGTGGTCGTCGTTGATACCGAAGGTCCAATCCGGGACAAAGTGGCGAGGGTTGGCAATCGGCGTGTACGGGAATGCCTGGCCGATGATGGCTACTGGCACTTTATTTAATTCGCGAATGACATAAGGCTTGAATATCAGCTCGCCCCAGGTAGCGTCGTAGACATTCTGTGCCAGGAATTCGATCTGACCTTTCATGTCCTTGTCGACGATTTCCTTGACGCGTTCGGCCCCGTAAGTGAATTCCCAGTGCCCGGTGGCGATGTCCACGCCGAGCAGTTTCTGCGCGTCCACCATGTCCTGTCCCTTGGTCCACAGTGCCGTAGCCGATCCCTGCCAGGTGTCGCCGCCATCAAGAAATAGTGTGCGATCAGGACGGCTGGCGCGCAGGTTCTTCACCAGCGTCGCGAGGTGCGCATAGCCGCCGATTTTGCCGTAACGCCGCGCGGCTTCCTCAAATTCGAGATAAGTGAAAGCGTGCGCTTTGATGGAGCCCGGCGCGATGTTGAAGTGCGTGAGCAGCGCCTCGCCGACCAGGTGCGGCGGTTTTCCATGAGCGGCGCCGACACCGATATTGATGTTGGGCTCGCGGAAATAGGTGGGCATGAGTTGGGCGTGGGAATCGGTCATGTGCAGCAGCGTGACATTCCCGAATGGCGCGACATCGTAAAGATCGACCGGTTTTTTGCTGCTGGCATACGCCTTGCGGCCGTTCAAACCGTCTTCGAATATGAGACCGGCTGCCGCTCCCATGGCCAGCATTTGCAGGAATTCGCGTCGGGATAGGCTCATATTGTCTGATTTACTCCAAGAGTCTTAAACCACGGGGAGCACGGGGAGTGAAAAGTACCGGAAAAACAGAGAGCCATTCTTAATCTTTCCTTTCCCCGTGTTCCCCGTGGTTTGAATTGGTTTCGTTATGGGTTTTAAGACGCCCGGTGGCAATCTGGTATTCCGCGCCTGCCGGAAAAGAAAACCCGGCGTTACCTCGCGCCGGGTTTTAGTACATCCGGGTTTTCCTAGTTGCGCATGGCCGGCGCCGTCAAGGGCAGGCCGCTGCTCATGTAGGTTTCGTAAAGCTGGAGATGGTTATAGATCTCGTCGCCGTGCTTGAAGGGCTTGGCGCGCACCTGTGAATTGCAGGTTTTATAGCGCTGATGGATGGTCTCCAGGCGGCCCCATTCCAGACGCTGGGCCGGCCAGGCCGTGGTATGGCCGAGCGCGGCGCTGAGCGGCTGGTTGCCGCCAAAATTTTTGCCCGCCAGATCCATATGACAATTGGAACATGCGAAATTGAGCTGGCCGCGGCGCGACCACCAGAATTTCTTGCCCTCCTCGTAGGCCTTGACGGCGCCGGGGCTGGAAATATCAATCTTGACGCGCTGACCCGCGGACAACGAGTAGAAATAAGCGGTCAACTCGGCCAGCTTGACGCGCGCCCCCTGATTCTTGTCGAGATCGGTGAATTCGGGCTCACCATTTTTTTTCAGGCAGTCGTTCAAGTCCATTTCCGCGGTGCGGATCTTTTGCGTGGCCTCGTCCCAATAGGGATAGCCTTGGGCGATATTTTTACCCCCGTTTTTGAAACAGCTGGTAAAACTCTTGCCATTCTTGAACGGTGTTTCCCACATTTTTTTGCCCAGAGACAGTCCTAGCTCGTAGGGTGGAAATTCATTGAACATTTCCCATTGTTCGCGGTATACCTCCAGGCCTGGCAGGGCATAAAGGCCGTTAGAGAATTCATCGAACGGAACGGTGGGGAATTTTTTCTTGAAAAACGCCTGGAACTGCTTCAGGTCGGTAGCCGGATCGGCCAGTACTGCTGGCATGGTTCCAGCGACAATACCCAGAGCAGCCAGAAGTAGTAAAATTTTTTTCATCGCGGGTTCTCCTTTTGGTGAATTCACGGACCGGATAAAGCGACGCTCCTCGTTCAGCCGACGGTGGCTTCCCCGCTGCCGCTTTCTCCCTTGTTGTCGCTCCAGGTGACCTTGATCTTGTCGCCGGGTTTGGCGCCCTTCAGCTTGATCCCGACCAGCGGGTCTTTCGATACCGCCGGGCCGAGATCGGTGGAGGCGACTTCCTTGCCGTTCAGGGAGAAGCTCAGTTTCTGAATGTAATGCGCCGGGACTTTCTTGTCCTTGTCCTTGGGGTCCGGGCGTTGACCGGTTTCCATCGGATGGTCAACCAGCACCAGGACGTCGGTTACGCCGCCTTGGGTTTTGGTCCGGATTTTAGTCTGCATGTCTGCCATGTCGTTTTCCTCAGAAGTATTCGTTAGCCGTTATGAGGGTCAACCCCCACACCCGCCCGCCGTGACCTTGATGTTCTGCTTGGCCACGTGGAGCTTGCCGCCGGCCTTGACGACGGCGTAGACGTCCGAGGTGTTGCCCA
>NZ_JANLGY010000015.1 GCF_024653915.1 Sulfuricaulis sp.
GATCAACCCCATCGCCATGGAACAGGGCCTGCGCTTCGCCATTCGCGAAGGCGGCCGTACCGTGGGCGCGGGGGTGGTGGCGAAGGTGATTGAATAGGACAGTGTTGAGTTTTAAGTGGTAAGTGATTAGTTAATGAGCGCGCTGCGCGCGACCTTCACTTAACACTAATAACTAAACACTAAACACTGAGTTATTAGGCCAGTAGCTCAATTGGTAGAGCAGCGGTCTCCAAAACCGCAGGTTGGGGGTTCGAGTCCCTCCTGGCCTGCCAGATGGCTGGCAAAGAAGGAATTTAGTAGTGACAGCGGATAAACTGAAATTAATTCTCGCGGTGCTGATAGTGGCAGGCGGCATCGGGGGATTCTATTACTTTGGCGACAAACCGGATCTGATCCGGGTGGCCGTCATGCTGGCGGCTGTCGTGCTGGCGGTGATTTTCGTTGCGCAAACGGAATTTGGACGCAACGCCTGGGAATTCACGAAGGGTTCGCGGCTTGAAATTCGCAAGGTGATCTGGCCGACCAGAAAGGAAACCATGCAGGTGACATTGATCGTTTTTGTCATGGTCATTCTGGTGGCCGTATATATGTGGGTGATCGATTGGGGCCTGCACAAGATAGTCCGAGTAGTCACGGGATAGGAGCTGAATTCATGACGATGCGCTGGTATGTCGTGCACACCTATTCCGGTTTCGAAAAGGCGGTGGTGCGTTCGCTCAAAGAGCACATCCGCAACGCCGGCATGGAAGAAAAGTTCGGTGAGATTCTGGTGCCGACCGAAGAGGTCGTGGAAATGAAAAGCGGCCAGAAGCGCACCAGCGAACGCAAATTCTTCCCGGGCTATGTGCTCGTGAAAATGGATATGGACGATGAAACCTGGCATCTCGTGAAGGACGTGCCCAAGGTGAGCGGTTTCATTGGTGGTTCCGGCAGCAAGCCGACGCCCATCACCGACAAGGAGGCCGATGCGATTCTGCGGCAGGTGCAGGAAGGCGTAGAGAAACCGCGTCCGAAATTCTCGTTCATGGCGGGCGAGCTGGTGCGCGTCATTGACGGCCCGTTCCAGGATTTCAACGGCACGGTCGAAGACGTCAATTACGAAAAGAACAAACTCAAGGTGTCGGTGTCGATCTTCGGACGCCAGACACCGGTGGAGCTGGAGTTCAGTCAGGTCGAGAAGGCCTGAGTTTTCATTAATCGCGGGGAGGCTGACAACAGCCGCTTGCACCCGTTAAGGAGTAAATCGTGGCAAAGAAAGTTTCGGCGTACATCAAGTTGCAGGTGCCAGCCGGGTCGGCCAATCCGTCCCCGCCGGTGGGACCGGCGCTCGGACAACATGGCCTGAACATCATGGAGTTCTGCAAGCAGTTCAATGCAGTGACCCAAAAGATGGAAAAGGGCATGCCGATTCCGGTCATCATCACGGCCTTCAGCGACAAGAGTTTCACCTTTATTACCAAAACGCCGCCGGCGTCGGTGCTGATCAAGAAGGCCTTGGGGCTGGAGTCCGGCAGCAGTAACGCGCTCAAGCAAAAGGTGGGCAAGCTATCGCGCAAGCAGCTCGAGGAGATCGCCAAAATCAAGATGCCTGATCTCAATTGTTACGATATCAACACCGCGGTGAAAATCATTGCGGGCAGCGCACGCCAGATGGGCGTGGAATGCGAGGGGGCGTGACATGGCTGGCAAACGCCTGAAAGCACAACTCGCGAAAGTGGAACGGATGAAGAATTATCCGCTCGATGAGGCCCTGAAGATTCTCAAGGGCACTGCCAGCGCCAAGTTTGACGAATCGGTGGACGTGGCCATCAATCTTGGCATCGATGCCAAGAAATCGGAGCAGAACGTTCGTGGCACGGCGGTGATGCCGCGCGGCACCGGCAAGAAGGTGCGCGTGGCGGTGTTCGCCGAAGGTGCCGCCGCCGAAGCGGCAAGAAAGGCTGGCGCCGATATCATCGGTTTCCAGGATCTGGCGGATCAGATCAAGGCGGGAAAGATCGATTTCGATCTCGCCATTGCGACACCGGAGGCCATGCGTGTCGTGGGCCAGTTGGGCCAGATTCTCGGCCCGCGCGGGTTAATGCCGAACCCGAAGGTCGGCACGGTGACGCCCAACGTGGCCAAGGCGGTCGAGAATGCCAAGGCCGGTCAGGTTCAGTTCCGCACCGACAAGGCCGGTCTGGTGCACTGCGCCATCGGCAAGGCCTCGTTCGAGGCGGAGGCGCTCAAGGAGAATTTCCTGTCGCTGATGGCGGCATTGAACAAGGTCAAGCCCGCCGCTGCGAAAGGCGTGTACCTGAAGAAGATTACGCTTTCAACCACGATGGGCCCGGGCGTTCGCCTGGACACCGCGGGGCTGTAAGAAAGGTTTTTTGTAGCAAGGAACTTTGGGTCGTTTCGTGCTGTTGTTGGGCGCGGAGCGTTGTCAAAGACCGCAGGCGCACCGAAGTAACGATGTCAGTTACAGGGTGCTTAATACGATGCCGCAGCCTGCGCAGACGGTGTGCCCGACACAGGATTACCTCCTGAAAAGGTCGCCGTTGTTTATAGACGTAGCAACCGGAGGTGACTCATATGAGTCTGACATTAGATGAGAAAAAGGCGGTAGTCGCCGAGGTGTCCGGGAAGTTGACGGATGCACAGGCGGCCATGCTGGCCGAATACCGTGGGCTGTCCGTTGCCCAGATGACCGTGCTGCGCCGCAAGGCGCATGAAGGCAAGGTCTATCTGCGCGTCGTCAAGAACACGCTGGCTCGGCGGGCTGTGGAAGGTACGAGCTTTGAATGCCTGAAAGACCAGATGTCCGGTCCGCTGGCATTCGCGGTATCAACCGACCCCGTGGCGGTCGCTAAGATTCTGAGTGAATTCGCGAAAGATAACGAAGCGCTCAAAATTAAGGCCGGTGCCATGGGTGGCAAGCTCATGTCTTTGGCGCAGATACAGGCGTTGGCGGTACTGCCCGGACGAGAGCAATTGCTGGCAATGCTCCTCGGCACCATGCAGGCACCGATCCAGAAGTTCGTCCAGACCTTGAACGAGGTCCCGGCGAAGTTCGTCAGGGCCCTGGCCGCCGTGCGCGACGCCAAGGCCAGCGCCGCCTAACCGATCAAACATTCAAGATTATATTTCAGGAGATTTCATCATGGCTGTTTCGAAAGAAGAGATTCTTAATACCATTTCCAGCATGTCCGTGCTGGAGCTGTCCGAGCTGATCAAGGAAATGGAGACCAAGTTCGGTGTTTCCGCCGCCGCCGTGGCGGTTGCCGCTCCGGCCGCTGCCGCGGCAGCGCCGGCCGAGGTCAAGGATGCCTTCGACGTGATTCTGGCGGCCGCGGGCGACAACAAGGTCGCCGTGATTAAGGCCGTACGTGCCGTGACCACCCTGGGCTTGAAGGAAGCCAAGGACTTGGTCGAAGGCGCGCCGCAGACCGTGAAAGAAGCCGTGCCGAAGGCCGATGCCGAAAAGATGAAAAAGGATCTTGAGGCCGCCGGCGCCAAGGTTGAGCTCAAGTAAGGTTGGTGCAAGTTGCGGTTTACCCGTTGTTGACGGGTGAACTTGTGCAGTTAATGGCGGGTTGCGCCGGCGGCATGTTGCCGCCGGCCACCTCGTTCGTTGTTTCAGTCCTAAACGGCATTGGTCGTTCCGGTCCGTGACGCTGTTTCTAAAGCTGTCTCAAAAACGTCGCGAGCGGCCGTCAGCCGGGTGAGCACGGAGCGCAGGAACCGGAGTGGACACGACAGTCCATGAGGATTCCGAGCACCGCCCGAGCCCGGATCACGGACGCACAGCAGTTTTTGAGACAGCTTTTAAGAGAACCGAGGGAAGCATGACCTATTCATTCACCGAGAAGAAACTCATCCGCAAGAACTTTGGCAAACGCCCAGGCGTTCTGAAGATTCCGTATCTGCTCGAAATCCAGAAGGAATCCTACCGTCAGTACTTGCAGGCGGAAACGCCGCCGGAGCAGCGGATCGACCAGGGTCTGCAGGCCGCCTTCAAGACGGTGTTCCCGATAGAGAGTTACAATGGCAACGCGGCGCTCGAGTTTGTCAGCTACCGCCTCGGTATACCGGCATTCGACGTCAAGGAATGCCAGCAGCGCGGATTGATTTACGCGGCACCCCTGCGCGCGCTGTTGCGCCTGGTGGTGTTCGAGAAAGATGAGGCTACCGGCACCAAGACCGTGCGGGATATCAAGGAGCAGGAAGTGTACATGGGCGAAATCCCGCTCATGACCGATAACGGCACGTTTGTCATCAACGGCACCGAGCGCGTCATCGTTTCACAGTTGCACCGTTCGCCGGGCGTGTTTTTCGAGCACGATTACGGCAAGACACACTCTTCCGGAAAACTGTTGTTCTCGGCGCGCGTCATTCCCTACCGCGGTTCGTGGCTCGATCTCGAGTTCGACCCCAAGGACTATCTGTACGTGCGTATCGATCGCCGGCGCAAACTGGCCGCGACGATACTGCTGCGCGCCATTGGCATGTCCACGCAGGAAATTCTCGCCACCTTTTTCGAGACGGACACCTTCCATCTGGTGAAGAACGAAATTCGGCTCGACCTGATCCCCAACCGTCTGCGCGGCATGCAGTTCGAGTTTGACGTGAAGACGCCGAAGGGTGAAGTCATTATTGAAGCCAATAGACGCATTTCCGGACGTCATGTCCGTGAGCTGGAAAAATCCAAGCTCAAGCAGCTGACGATAGAAGCAAGCTTCCTCATCGGCCGTTCGCTGGCCGAGGACGTGATTCATCCGCAGACCGGTGAACTGTTGGCGCAGGCCAACGACCTGGTCTCCAAGGATCTGATCGACAAGTTGCTTGAAGCCGGCATCGGGCTGGTCAAGACGATTTACACCAATGACCTCGATCAGGGTTCGTTCATTTCCGACACTCTGCGACTCGACCCCACGCGTGATGCTCTGGAAGCGCAAATCGAGATTTATCGCATGATGCGCCCCGGTGAACCGCCGACACGTGACGCCGCCCAGACGCTGTTCAACAATCTATTTTTCAGTTCCGACCGTTACGACTTGTCCGCTGTCGGACGCATGAAATTCAATCGCCGCGTTGGCCGGGGCATGGACGAGGGCCCGGGCATCCTGACCAAGGAAGATATCGTCGATGCAATGAAGATCCTGATCGAGCTCAAGAACGGCAAGGGCGAGATCGACGACATTGATCATCTCGGCAACCGCCGCGTACGCTCGGTCGGCGAACTGGCGGAAAACCAGTTCCGCGTCGGTCTGGTGCGCGTTGAGCGCGCCGTGAAGGAGCGCCTGTCGCTGGCGGAATCGGAAGGCCTGATGCCGCAGGAGCTGATTAATGCGAAACCGGTGTCGGCGGTGATCAAGGAGTTCTTTGGTTCCAGCCAGCTTTCGCAGTTCATGGACCAGACCAATCCGTTGTCCGAGATCACGCACAAACGCCGTGTTTCGGCACTCGGACCTGGTGGCCTGACGCGGGAACGCGCCGGCTTCGAAGTGCGCGATGTGCATCCGACGCATTACGGACGCGTGTGCCCGATCGAGACGCCGGAAGGCCCGAACATCGGTTTGATCAACTCGCTCGCGGTTTATGCCCGCACCAACGAATACGGATTCCTCGAGACGCCGTATCGCAAGGTAGCCAATGGCAAGGTGGCGGATGAGGTGAATTACCTCTCGGCCATCGAAGAGAGCAAATTCATGATCGCGCAAGCCAATGCCACGCTCGACAGTCGCGGCCATTTGATCGACGAGCTGGTTTCTTGCCGCTTCAAGAATGAGTTCATGCTGTCCACGCCCGACAAGGTGGAATATATTGACGTCGCGCCCTCGCAAATCGTGTCGGTAGCGGCCTCGCTGATTCCGTTCCTCGAGCACGATGACGCCAACCGCGCACTCATGGGATCGAACATGCAGCGCCAGGCCGTGCCCGTCTTGCAGACCGAAAAGCCGCTGGTGGGCACCGGCGTTGAGCGCCTTGTGGCGATCGACTCGGGCGCCACGGTCGTTGCCAAGCGCGGTGGCATGGTGGATTCCGTCGACGCCTCGCGCATAGTGGTGCGCGTCAACGATGACGAAACCAAACCGGGTGAAGTCGGTGTCGACATTTATAACCTGACGAAATACACGCGTTCGAACCAGAACACCAATATCAATCAGAAGCCGCTGGTGAAAGTGGGCGATGTCATTGCCAAGGGCGATGTTCTGGCCGACGGCCAATCCACCGACATGGGCGAACTGGCGCTGGGCCGCAATATTCTGGTCGCGTTCATGCCCTGGAACGGCTACAACTTCGAGGACTCGATCCTCATTTCCGAACGCGTGGTGGAGAAAGACTGTTTCACCACCATTCATATCGAGGAACTGCAAACTGTCGCGCGCGACACCAAGCTGGGCCCCGAGGAAATCACACGCGATATCCCGAATGTCGGCGAAGCGGCGCTCGGCAAGCTTGATGAGTCGGGTATCGTCTATATCGGCGCCGAGGTAGACGCTGGCGATATCCTGGTCGGGAAGGTCACGCCCAAGGGCGAGACCCAGCTGACCCCGGAGGAGAAACTCCTGCGTGCCATCTTTGGCGAAAAGGCCTCGGATGTGAAGGACACCTCTTTGCGCGTGCCTTCCGGCATTTCCGGAACGGTCATCGACGTGCAGGTGTTCACGCGCGAAGGCGTGGATAAAGACGCGCGCGCCAAGAGCATCGAGGAGTCCGGGCTGGCAAGCATCCGCAAGGACCTCGACGATCAGTACCGTATTCTGGAAAACGATGCCTATGCGCGCTTGGAACGCCAGCTGATTGGGAAGGTCGCTGATGGCGGACCTTCGGGCCTCGCGAACGGGGACAAGATCACCAAGACCTATCTAGAGGAACTGCCGCGCCACAAGTGGTTCGATATTCGCCTCAAGAACGAGGAGGCCTCGCAGGCGCTGGAACAGATCCGTGGGTACCTGGCCAAGCAGAAAGACCTGTTTGACCAGAAATTCACCGAAAAGAAGGTCAAGCTCACTTCGGGCGACGATCTCGCTCCGGGCGTGCTCAAGATGGTCAAGGTCTATGTTGCCGTGAGGCGCCGCCTGCAGCCCGGTGACAAGATGGCCGGACGTCACGGCAACAAGGGCGTCATCTCGCGCATCGTGGCCGTCGAAGACATGCCTTATATGGCGGATGGCACACCGGTGGACATCGTGCTGAACCCGCTCGGCGTACCCTCACGAATGAACGTGGGCCAGGTGCTGGAAACGCATCTGGGCTGGGCTGCGCACGAACTGGGCGTGCAGATTGGCAAGATGCTGGAAGAGCAACGCAAGGTCGAGGAAATACGCCGTTTCATCGACAAGATCTACAACCAAATCGGCCGCAGCGGTCGTAAGGAAGATATTAAGTCACTGACCGACGACGAGATCATCGAGCTCGCGCGCAACCTGCGCAAGGGCGTGCCGGTCGCAACGCCAGTGTTCGACGGTGCCGCGGAGGAAGAGATCAAGGAAATGCTCGTTATGGCAGGACTGCCGACCTCCGGCCAGACAACGTTGTGGGATGGCCGTACCGGCGATGCCTTCGATCGTCCGGTGACCGTGGGCTACATGTACATACTCAAGCTTAATCACCTGGTGGATGACAAGATGCACGCGCGTTCAACCGGACCGTACTCACTGGTCACGCAGCAACCGTTGGGTGGCAAGGCCCAGTTCGGTGGCCAGCGCTTCGGTGAAATGGAAGTGTGGGCGCTCGAGGCCTACGGTGCTTCGTACACGCTGCAGGAAATGCTCACGGTCAAATCCGACGACGTCATGGGGCGCACCAAGATGTTTGAGAACATCGTCAAGGGCGACCATCGCATGGAGCCGGGCATGCCCGAATCCTTCAACGTGCTCGTCAAGGAAATCCGCGCGCTCGGCATCGACATGGAGCTGGAGCAGGATAAAGGCTAAGCCCCGGTCAGAATTGGACCGGAACCGGAATTTACTAATTCATCAGCGCAACAGTTTGCAGGAGACGATACCTTGAAAGACTTGTTTAATCTTTTCAAGCAGCCAGGCAAGTCGGAAGATTTTGATGCCATCCGCATTGGACTTGCTTCCCCGGAGAAAATTCGCTCGTGGTCGTACGGCGAGGTCAAGAAGCCGGAAACCATCAATTACCGCACGTTCAAACCTGAACGTGACGGTCTGTTCTGCGCCAAAATTTTCGGACCGGTCAAGGATTACGAATGTCTGTGCGGCAAATACAAGCGCCTCAAGCATCGTGGCGTGATCTGTGAAAAATGCGGCGTGGAAGTGACGCTGTCGAAGGTGCGCCGTGAGCGCATGGGTCACATCGATCTGGCCTCGCCGGTGGCGCATATCTGGTTCCTGAAGAGCCTGCCCTCCCGCATGGGCTTGATGCTGGATATAACCCTGCGCGACATCGAGCGCGTGCTGTATTTCGAGGCTTATCTCGTCATCGATCCGGGCATGACACCGCTGGAGCGTGCCTCGCTGCTTTCGGAAGATGCCTATCTCAATGCCATCGAACAGTATGGTGACGAGTTTGACGCGCGCATGGGCGCCGAGGCCGTGCGTGCCCTGCTTAAGTCCATCAATCTTGAAGAAGAAGTGGCGAAAGCGCGCGGCGATCTCGCCGGTACCACCTCCGAAACCAAGATAAAGAAAATTACCAAACGCCTGAAGGTGCTTGAGGCGTTCATGTACTCCGGCAATAAACCGGAGTGGATGGTGCTCGATATTTTGCCGGTGCTGCCGCCGGAACTGCGTCCGCTGGTGCCTCTCGACGGTGGGCGCTTTGCGACCTCCGATCTTAACGATCTCTATCGACGGGTCATCAACCGTAATAACCGCCTGAAGCGCCTGCTCGACCTTAATGCGCCGGACATCATTGTGCGTAATGAGAAACGCATGCTGCAGGAAGCGGTGGACGCGCTGCTCGACAACGGCCGTCGCGGCCGTGCCATCACCGGCGCCAACAAGCGCCAGCTCAAGTCGCTCGCCGACATGATCAAGGGCAAGCAGGGCCGTTTCCGCCAGAATCTGCTCGGCAAGCGCGTCGACTATTCCGGTCGTTCCGTGATCGTGGTGGGCCCGACGCTGAAACTGCATCAATGTGGCCTGCCGAAAAAGATGGCGCTCGAATTGTTCAAGCCCTTCATTTTCAGCAAGCTTGAATCCAAGGGTCTGGCTACCACCATCAAGGCGGCCAAGAAGATGGTTGAGCAGGCCGGCCCCGAGGTGTGGGACATTCTCGAAGAGGTTATCCGCGAGCATCCAGTGTTGTTGAACCGCGCGCCGACGCTGCATCGTCTCGGCATCCAGGCCTTCGAGCCGCAATTGGTCGAAGGCAAGGCGATCCAGCTGCATCCGCTGGTGTGCGCGCCGTATAACGCCGACTTCGATGGCGACCAGATGGCGGTGCACATTCCGCTGTCGGTGGAGGCGCAACTCGAAGCGCGCACCTTGATGATGTCCACCAACAACATCCTTTCACCCGCCAACGGCGATCCGATTATCGTGCCGTCGCAGGATATCGTGCTTGGCCTTTATTACATGACGCGCGAGCGTATCAACGCGCTCGGCGAAGGCAAGGCGCTTGCCGACGTGGCCGAAGTGCATCGCGCCTACAGCGGCGGTCATCTGGCGTTGCAGGCGCGCATCAAGGCGCGCATCCGCGAAGTACAGTTTGACGAAAAGGGCAAGCGTACCGAGACCCGCAAAATTTATGACACGACCGTGGGTCGGGCTCTGTTGTCGGAGATTCTGCCCGAAGGTCTGCCGTTCGAGGTTATCAATCGTGTTCTCAAGAAGAAGACAATCTCCGAGCTGATCAACGCCTGTTATCGGCGCGTGGGTCTGAAGGCCACGGTCATTTTTGCCGACCAGCTGATGTACACCGGTTTTGCCTACGCCACGCGTGCGGCGGTGTCTTTCGGCATGGACGACATGATCATCCCGGCAACGAAGGCCGAGATCATCGGCCAGGCCGAGGGCGAGGTGAAGGCGATCCAGAACCAGTACGCCTCCGGCCTGCTGACAGACGGTGAGCGCTATAACAAGGTCGTGGACATCTGGACGCATACTTCCGAGCGGGTCGCCAAGACCATGATGGATCAGCTTGGCACCGAGGAGGTCAAGGATGCCCAAGGCAAGACGGCGAAGCAGGAGTCGTTCAACTCCATTTTCATGATGGCGGATTCCGGCGCGCGCGGCAGCGCCGCACAAATTCGTCAACTCTCCGGCATGCGCGGGCTGATGGCCAAGCCGGACGGCTCGATCATCGAAACGCCGATCACGGCAAATTTCCGCGAAGGTCTGAACGTGTTGCAGTACTTCATCTCGACGCACGGTGCTCGTAAAGGTCTGGCCGATACGGCACTCAAGACCGCGAATTCGGGATACCTCACGCGTCGCCTCGTGGATGTCTGCCAGGATCTGGTCGTCACCGAGGATGATTGCGGCACAACCGAGGGAGTAACCAAAGTCGCGCTCGTCGAAGGCGGTGAAATCGTGATCGCGTTGCGTGACCGTATTCTCGGTCGCGTGGTGATTGGTGACATCCGCGATGCGTCCAATGACAAGAAGGTGCTGATTCCGGACGGTTCGGTGCTGGACGAAAAGACCGTCGCGCTGCTCGAGGATCGCAACATCGATCAGGTGCAGGTGCGTTCGCCGGTGACCTGCCGGACCCGTTACGGGGTGTGCCGTCAGTGTTACGGGCGCGATCTTGGACGCGGTCATCTCATCAATCTGGGTGAGGCCGTGGGCGTCATTGCCGCCCAGTCGATCGGCGAGCCGGGTACCCAGCTCACCATGCGCACGTTCCATATCGGTGGCGCCGCCTCACGCGCCACGGCGGTGTCGCGCATCGAGGTCAAAACCACGGGTGTCGCGCGCCTCAAGAATCTCAAGGTGGTAAAACACGCCAGCGGCAACCATGTCGCGGTGTCGCGTTCGGGCGAGTTGATTATTCAGGACGACCAGGGCCGCAACCGCGAGCGCTACAAGTTGCCGTTCGGTGCCGTGCTGTCAGTGCATGACGGCTCCAAAGTGAAGAGCGGTGCCGTGGTTGCCAACTGGGACCCGCACACGCATCCCATCATCACCGAAGTGGCGGGCAAGGTTAACTTCAGCGATCTTATTGAAGGCGTCACGGTGAACAAGCAGACCGACGAGATCACGGGTCTGTCCACTTACGTGGTGCTTGATGCCAAGCATCGCGCTGGCACCAAGGACATCCGACCGGTGATCACATTGGTGGATGGCAAGGGCAAGCCGGTCAATATTCCGGGAACAGAAATTCCGGCCAAGTACATGCTGCCGCCGGGCGCCTTTATCACCGTGGAAGACGGCGCCAAGGTAGGCGTGGGTGATGTGCTCGCGCGTATCCCGCAGGAATCTCTGAAAACCCGCGACATCACCGGTGGCCTGCCGCGTGTGGCGGAACTGTTCGAGGCGCGCAAGCCCAAGGATTTTGCGATCCTGGCGGAGGTCAGCGGTGTTATTTCCTTCGGCAAGGAGACCAAGGGCAAGCAACGTCTCATTATTAATGACAAGGAAGGCGTGGAGCACGAGTACCTGATCCCGAAGGGCCGTCATATTACGGTGTTCGAGGGCGAGACGGTGGAGCAGGGTGACACCATCGTCGAAGGCGCACCGGTCGCGGCCGATATTCTGCGTCTGCTGGGTGTCGAGGCGCTTACCAATTACATCGTGGATGAAATCCAGGACGTGTATCGTCTGCAAGGCGTGAAGATCAACGACAAGCACATCGAAGTGATCGTGCGTCAGATGTTGCGCAAGGTGCGCATTCTCGATTCTGGCGATACACGCTTCCTGCAGGGTGAACAGGCCGAACGCGTGCGCGTGATCGAAGACAACGATTTAATGGTGGCCCAGAAGAAAAAGCCGGCTACCTTCGAACCGCTGTTGCTGGGTATCACCAAGGCGTCGCTGTCGACCGAGTCGTTTATTTCTGCGGCCTCGTTCCAGGAGACGACGCGCGTGTTGACCGAGGCAGCCATCACGGGCAAGCTGGATCTGCTGCGCGGCCTCAAGGAAAACGTGATTGTTGGCCGCCTGATTCCGGCCGGTACGGGTCTGGCTTTCCATCTGCAGCGTCGTCTCGACCGTGGCGAGGCCATACAGGAAGCCAAGGATCTGAGGCAGTCCCTGTCTGGTACTGTCTCGAGCAAACCCTCGGCGCGCAGCGGCGAAGAGGCGGTGGGGACGTAGGACTTTAGAGGGTCGACATAGTCCGAGGTTTTCCGGGGCCGAATGGCTTGTGAGTGTAAGATTGACTCGGAAAAAGGCCATTTAAGGCCGTAACGGCTTGACACAAAAGGGGTGTATCCCTAGAATCGCGCCCCTCAGACAGGCCGGGATCCCGCCGGCCTGTCTTTGTTAAAGCCTCCGAGATTTCTGAAAAAGAGCTGTTGCTTTTCGGCCATCTGGCCGGACTCCGCAGTATCGACGCCGACCGCGCGACAAAATCGCCCGGAGCGAAATTGGAAACCGCAGGCCGCCCGAAGGGCAAAATGCCGGGAAGGCATTTCGTCAATTTGGATGGCGAATAAATAAATATGAAATTTCCGCCATGGCGGAAATTTCTTTTTTCGGATCGTAAAGACAACTAATACAGATGCCGACAATTAATCAATTAGTGGCCAAGGGGCGCAGGCGCCTTAAAAGCAAGAGCAAGGTACCAGCCCTCGAGGCCTGTCCGCAGCGCCGTGGCGTGTGTACACGTGTGTACACCACGACGCCAAAGAAGCCGAACTCGGCGTTGCGCAAGGTTGCCAAGGTACGTTTGACCAACGGTTATGAAGTCATCACCTATATCGGTGGTGAAGGGCACAACCTGCAGGAGCACTCCGTGGTGCTGATCCGCGGTGGGCGCGTCAAGGACCTGCCCGGTGTGCGTTATCACACGGTGCGCGGTTCACTCGATACGGCCGGGGTGGCTGATCGCAAACAAGGTCGTTCCAAGTATGGCGCGAAGCGCCCGAAGACCTAAAGAGGAAATTATGTCGAGACGCAGAGAGGTCCCCAAGCGTGAAGTCACGCCAGACCCGAAATACTTGAGCCAGACTGTCGCCAAGTTCATCACCGTGGTGATGAAGAGCGGCAAGAAATCCGTGGCGGAGAAGATTGTTTACGGTGCGCTCGACACCATGGCGGAACGCAGCAAGAAGGATCCGATTGAAATGTTCAATCAGGCCCTGACCAACGTTCGTCCGCTCGTTGAGGTCAAGAGCCGGCGTGTCGGCGGTGCCACCTATCAGGTGCCGGTGGAAGTTCGCTCGGGACGTCAGACGGCGCTGGCGATGCGCTGGGTAGTGGAAGCCGCACGCACCCGCAGTGGCAAGTCCATGGCGGCGCGTATGGCGGATGAATTGATGGACGCCGCGGACAAGCGCGGCAATGCCGTGAAGAAGCGCGAAGACGTGCATCGCATGGCCGAGGCCAACAAGGCCTTCTCGCATTACCGCTGGTAAGCGATTAACCGTTCTTTAATTATTGATCCGGCACAAAGTTTGGGTCATTTGAGTAAAGAGATTGATTTATGTTGCAGGCTATTAATATTCATTTCGGTGCCGGATCAATAATTGAAAATCTTATGATTGCCAATTATTGCGGCGGCATGGTGGCTTACGGTGCGGGATCGCCATCCTGCGCTTTACCTGTTTCTGTAGCGGCGTCACGCCGCCGCAATAATTAGAGGATTTGAGTCGTGGCCCGTATTACACCAATCGAACGCTACCGGAATATCGGCATTATGGCGCATATCGATGCTGGTAAGACCACGGCCACGGAGCGCATCCTGTTCTACACCGGCGTTTCGCACAAAATCGGTGAAGTCCATGACGGCGCCGCCATCATGGATTGGATGGAGCAGGAACAGGAGCGCGGCATTACCATCACCTCGGCGGCGACCACCTGCTTCTGGAAGGGCATGGACCAGTCGCGTCCGGAACACCGTTTCAATATTATTGATACCCCCGGCCACGTCGACTTCACGATTGAAGTGGAGCGTTCGCTGCGCGTTCTCGACGGCGCGATTTTCGTGCTGTGCGCCGTGGGCGGCGTGCAGCCGCAGTCCGAGACCGTGTGGCGCCAGGCCAACAAATATAAAGTGCCGCGCATCGCGTTCGTGAACAAAATGGATCGTGCCGGCGCCAATTTTCTCCATGTCGTGTCCCAGCTCAAGGAGCGTCTCGGCGCCAATGCCGTGGCGCTGCAGCTGCCCATCGGTGCCGAGGAAGGTTACAAGGGCGTCGTCGACCTCATCAAGATGAAGGCCATTTACTGGGACGATTCCACCCAGGGCATGAAGTTCGAGGAAAAAGAAATTCCCGCCGAGATGCTTGAACAGTGCAAAAAGCAACGCGAGCACATGGTCGAAGCAGCGGCCGAGGCCAACGAAAAAGTGATGGGAAAATATCTTGCCGGTGAAGCGCTGACGATAGACGAAATTAAGCACGGCTTGCGCGAGCGCAACCTGAAGCTCGAAATCGTGCCGGTATTGTGCGGCTCGGCGTTCAAGAACAAGGGCGTGCAAGCAGCGCTTGACGCGGTCATTGATTTTTTGCCCGCGCCGTCAGAGCGCCCCGCCATCAAGGGCCATCTGGACGACAAGGACAGCACCGTCGGCGAGCGCCATGCCTCCGATGAAGAACCGTTTTCCGCCTTGGCGTTCAAGATTGCGACCGACCCGTTTGTTGGCGCGTTGACCTATATCCGTGTGTACTCCGGTGTGTTGACCTCGGGCGATACTGTTTATAACCCGGTCAAGTCCAGACGGGAGCGCATCGGGCGTCTGTTGCAGATGCACGCCAATGAACGCAAGGAGATTAAAGAAGTTCGTGCCGGTGATATCGCCGCGTGCGTGGGCCTGAAGGATGTCACCACGGGTGAAACGCTGAGCGACCCGGACAAGGTTATCACGCTGGAGCGCATGGAATTCCCTGAGCCGGTCATCTCGCAGGCGGTTGAACCCAAGACCAAGGTTGACCAGGAAAAAATGGGCATGGCCTTGAACCGCCTGGCCCAGGAAGATCCCTCGTTTCGCGTGCATACTGACGAGGAGTCCAGCCAGACCATCATCTCCGGCATGGGTGAGTTGCATCTGGAAATCATTGTCGATCGGATGCGGCGCGAATTCGGCGTCGAGGCCAATGTCGGCAAGCCGCAGGTCGCGTACCGTGAAACTATCCGCAAGGCGGTGGATCAGGAATACCGCTTCGTCAAGCAGTCCGGCGGCCGTGGCCAGTACGGCCACGTCGTTATCAAGTTCGAACCGCAGGAACCCGGCAAGGGCTTCGAGTTCGTGGACGCCATCAAGGGCGGCGTGATCCCGAAGGAATTCATTCCGGCCGTGCGCAAGGGCGTGGACGAGGCGATGCAGCGCGGCGTCAAGTTCGGTTATCCCGTGGTCGACGTGAAAGCGTCGCTGCACTACGGTTCGTACCACGATGTGGACTCGAACGAGAATGCGTTCAAGATGGCGGCCATTCTGTGCTGGAAGGAAGCCGGTCCCAAGGGCGATCCGGTGCTGCTTGAGCCGATCATGGACGTGGAAGTAACCTCGCCGGCGGATTATCTGGGTAACGTCATGGGTGACCTGAACTCGCGCCGCGGCATCATCATGAGCCAGGAAGACGGTCACGGTAACGTGAAGATCATTCGTTCCGAGGTACCGCTGGCGAACATGTTCGGTTACTCAACGAGTTTGCGCTCGGCGACCCAGGGTCGTGCGACTTACACGATGGAATTCAAGAAATACGCGCCAGTGCCGTCGAATGTCGCCGAATCCGTCATGAAGAAGGCCAGTTAACTAATTTAAGATAGAGGCATCCCGTGTCCAAGGAAAAATTCTCCCGCACCAAACCGCACTTGAACGTCGGCACCATCGGTCACGTCGATCATGGCAAGACCACGCTCACCG